>JARRJC010000008.1:0-75717 GCA_037379885.1 Limibacillus sp. | reverse complement strand
GACCCCCTCCGCGGCCGCGGCCGCTTCGGGAGCTGGGTCGCCCGGACCATCCGGGCGGTTCTGGTCATGACCGTCAGGCCATGAAAATGTACGGAACCGTCTGGTCCGCTGCGACGCGTGCGTCGGCGAACACGGAACGGCCGTTCTGTCCGAATTCCGATGGGCGCCAGGCGCGCGGCAAGAACCGCGCGAAGGCGCTCACGAAGAGGAAGATGCAAAACACGAAGAACCAGACCCGCTTGTAGGAGCTGCGCTCCTCCTTGCGGACCCGCGCCATCTCGGCGCCGTAGCTCATGTCTGCGTTCATCTGATCCCTCCCAGATGGTTGCCCGGTCGCGCCGAGGAACGGGTGAGCACCGATACCGCTCATGCCAAGACCTCCTCGGTGACCTTGCCGCCGGCGGACTCCAGGTCCCCCAGATCGACTTCGTGGCGTCCGGCCGCCTTGGCCGAACGTTCCGCCGCGTCGCGCAGGCGCTTGGCGGCGGAGATGCGCACCAGGACGGGAAAGCCCTCGATGCGCTCTTCCAGTGCAACCGTCGCCTTCGCGCTCCAGGGCATGGAGCGGCGCGGGCGCGCGGGCGTGGTCTCGACCTGATCAAGGGTCGTGCCCAGCGGCAGGATGTGGAACAGCGCGTCGAAGAGGGCGTTGCAGACCTCCTGGACGATGTAGGTGGCGCCGGCGTAGCCCATGAAGGGCGTGCCGGTGTGGCGGCGAATGACCGTGCCGGGGAAGGAGGCGGGGATGTAGACGCCCCGCGCGCCGATCTCGGCCATGTACATGCGCTCGTTGTAGCTGCCGAAGAGCACCAGGGGCGGCTTGCTATGGACCGCCTCGCGCACCGCGTCGTTGTCGGTCTTCTTGCCGGCCGAGCGGACGAAGGCGAAGCTGCAGGGCAGCCCCAGATCGCTCTCCAGGAAGTTCCTGACCCCCCGGGTATAGGTCTCGTGCGCCACGATCCCGAAGTTCGCCGTGGCGAAAAAGTCCTGCGTGACCGAGCGCCAGAGATCCCAGATCGGCTTGATCGTGGTGTGCTTCTCGTTCTCGATGAAGGGTTCCGGGTCCAGACCCAGCAGTTCGCCCAGCGTGCGCAGGAACCTGGTCGTGCTCTCCAGGCCGATCGGCGCTTGCAGGTAGGGCTTCTCCAGGGTCTCGCAGAGCGCCCGCCCGAACTCCCGGTAGAGGCAGACGTTGACCTCGGCGTCCACCAGACGGCGGATTTCCTGAACGTCGCAGCCCAGCGGGAAGACCAGGTTGACCTCCGCGCCGATGCCTTCGATCAGCCGGCGGATCTCCGCCAGGTCGGAGGGCATGTTGAAGGTGCCGTACATGGGGCCGATGATGTTGACCTTGGGCTTGTCGCCATCCTTGCGGGCCTTGGCCTTGGGCAGCTTGCCGTTCTTCGCCCCGAACTCCTTCCAGAGCCAGGAAAGCGCGCGGTCGGCGCTCTGCCACTGGTCCTCGTCGATGGTGCGCGGCAGGAAACGCTTGATGCCGGTTCCCTCCGGCGTCACGCCGCCGCCGATCATCTCGGCGATGGAACCGGTGACCACCACGCTCGGCTGATCCGGGTCCAGCGCTGCGTGCGCCCGCTTCATGGCGCCCTCGGTACCGGTCTGGCTGAGTTCTTCCTCGCCCAGGCCGGTGACCACGATCGGCAGTTCGTGCGGCGGCAGGGCGTCGGTGTAGTGCAGGACAGAGGTGACCGGCAGGTTCTCGCAGCCCACCGGGCCGTCGATGATGACCTGCAGGCCCTTCACCCCGGTGAAGGCGTATACGGCACCCCAGTAGCCGCCCGCGCGATCGTGATCCTGGATCAACATCCGACGGCATCCTTCAAGGTATCGGGGGCCTTGGCCTTGCCCGCGGGCTTCGCGGAGGGGGCCGCCTTCTTGCGGGGCTCGGGCTTCTTCTCCCAGACGCCGGCCGTGTCGCCGGTGCCCACGCCCTCGAAGAAGGCCTTCATGCTGTCGAAGCGCGCCTGATTGCCGATGGCCGCATTCACCACCTGGGTGAGCGAGGCGGCACCGGCGGGCCCCATCAAGGGCCGCGCGGAGATGAGGTTGGTGAAGTAGAGCCCCGGAATGGCGTTCTGCTTGGCCTTCTGAACCACCGGCGTGGTGCCGATGGCGAGGTCGGGCTTGAACTCCTCCATGGCCGCCAGGTCCTCTTCGAGCGAGGCGCGGAAGTTGACCGTGACGCCCTTGGCCTCTAGCCACTCCCGGTCGTCCGCCGAGAAGGGCGTACGCGGACAGGCCGTACCGACATAGCGTACGTCCAGGCCCGATTCGACCAGCAGGCGGGCGACGATCAATTCGGAACCCTCGTAGCCGGAAAGCGTGATGCGGCCCTTGCTGGCGGCGCCCGCCAGGGCGGCCTTAATCGCGGGCAGGGCGGCATTCTTCGCCTGGGCGATCCGCTTGGCGGAAATGCCGCTGGCCTCACCGATCTTCTGCAGCCAGGCCTCCGTGCCCTCGACACCGACCGGGGCCGAACCCACGACCTTGCGTCCGGCGCCCTCGAACTCGCGGAAACTGGCGGTGTAGAAGGGATGGATGCCGGCGACGGCGGCGCAGTCCAGCGCAGCATAGAGCTCGCGCCATTCGCGGGTCGGCACCACCGGCCCGGCGGCCAGTCCCATGGGGGCCAGCAGCGCCGATATCGTGACCGGGTCGGCGGGGAATATCTCGCCCACCAGGGTGACGGTCGGCAGCTCCGCCGCGCCGCCTTCCGGCGCCTGGACGGGACCGGCTTCGGCCTCGCTGCGGGCGTACTTCAGCATGGCGGCGGCCAGGACGTCCTTGGCCTCGGCATGGGTCGGCACGCCGAAACCCGGCACGTCGATCCCGACGATGCGTACGCCGTTGATCTCCTTGGGCAGCATCTGGAGCGGCACGCCCGAGGCGGTCGGCACGCAGAGGTTCGTCACCACCACGGCGTCGTAACGCTCCGGATCGGCGATCTTCTCGACCGCCTCGCGGATGTCCTCGTAGAGCTTGCCGGTGACCAGGGTCTCAGAGTTGAAGGGCACGTAGCCGACCGAGCGGCGCGCGCCATAGAAGTGCGAGGTGAAGGTGAGCCCGTAGACGCAGCAGGCCGAGCCCGAAAGCACGGTCGCCGTGCGCCGCATGCGCAGGCCGACGCGCAAGGACCCGAAGGCCGGGCACATGGACTGCGGCTTGTCGTGCGGGCCGAGCGGGTAGTCCTCGGCGAACTGTTCGAGCAGTTCGCTGTTGCCGGCCTCGGCCGCCGCCTTGCGAAGGGTCTCCTTGCCGGCATGGCAGCCGACGTCGCCTTCCTTGGCCTGCGGAGCCGCCTGGGCCTCGGCTGGGGCCGAGCCGCCCGTGTCCTCGGCAGCGTTGTCCAGCGCGACCTCGCCCGAGGAGTCATAGACCACCTCGTTGCCCTCTTCCGGGCCGGCGAGCGCGTCAGGGCGCGGGTTGCTGCTGCGTTCGGTCATCAAATACCGCCAATCAGACTTCGTCGTAGATCACTTCGAGGGACGGACGCTCCACGGACTTGGAGCCGCACATGTCCTGAGCCGTCGCCGGGATGAGTTCGACACCCGCCCCGACGTCGTCGCCGTCGAACAGCGCCAGCAGACCGTCGTGGTCGAGCGGTGCGGGCTGCAAGGGCGGGGCCTCCGCCACGTTGCTCGCCAGGTCCTCGAACATGGAGGCCCAGCGTCCGCCCGGCTTGCCGATGATCTCGTAATTTGCGCTCTTCTTGCGGATCTCGTCGTGCGCCGGGATCGCGGCCAGCACCGGAATTTCGACCGCCTTTGCGAAGGCCGCGGCCTCGCCGGTGCCGTCATCCTTGTTGATCACCATACCGGCCACGCCGACGTTGCCGCCCAGCTTGCGGAAGTACTCCACCGCCGAGCAGACGTTGTTCGCCACGTAGAGGGATTGCAGGTCGTTCGAGCCGACGACGATGACCTTCTGGCACATGTCGCGGGCGATCGGCAGGCCGAAGCCGCCGCAGACCACATCGCCCAGGAAATCGAGCAGCACGTAGTCGAAGTCCCAGTCGTGGAAGCCCAGCTTTTCCAGAAGCTCGAAGCCGTGGATGATGCCGCGCCCACCGCAGCCGCGGCCCACTTCCGGGCCGCCCAGCTCCATGGCGTAGACGCCGTCGCGCTTGAAGCAGACGTCGCCGATCTCGACCTCTTCACCGGCCAGCTTCTTCTTGGTCGAGGTCTCGATGATGGTCGGGCAGGAGCGGCCGTAGAACAGCAGGGAAGTGGTGTCGCTCTTGGGATCGCAACCGATCAGCAGCACCTTCTTGCCCTGCTGGGCCATCATGTAAGAGAGGTTCGCCAGGGTGAAGGACTTGCCGATCCCGCCCTTGCCGTAGATGGCGATGACCTGGGTTTCCTTGGTCACCTCGCCGCCCACGGCGGGATCGGAGTCGATCTTGGCCTCTTCGACGAGCTGGGAAAGGCCGCTCCAGGCCCCGCCGCCATTCGCGTTCGTGCCTGAGTCGGTCATGTGATGGACCTCCAGTCCAGAGTCATTTTGAGGCAATCACGGTCCTCGGCAGCGGCGCGGTAGGCCTCTTCGGCATCGGATGCGTCGCTGAAGTGAGAAATCAAACCCGTGAGAGAAAGGGCGCCGGAGGCGACGAGCGCACCCACGGCCTCCAGGTCCTTCGGCTTCCACTCCGCGGCGATGCGCAGGCGCGCCTCGCGCATGAAGGCGGCGGGAAAGGCGAAGGAAAGCGAATGGGCGTAGAAACCGGCCAGCACCACTTCGCCGCCATAACCCAGGCGCTGAATGATCTGGTCGAGCACCGCGGGATCGCCGCTGGCGTCCATGATGCGGGTGTAGTCGCGACGGTCGTCGTCCTGGGGATCGATCACCTGGTAACCCTCGGCGCCGTCACGGCGCTTGGCGTTGGTCTCCCAGACCAGCGGGCTGCCGCCCTCGGCGACGGCGATGCGCGCCAGGAGACGGCCCAGGACGCCGTGCCCCACGATCAGGTCGGGCAGGACCGGTCCGTCGGAGGTCTGCGGATCGCGCAGTGCATGGCGCGCGGTCGCGGCCAGCGCCATCAGCACCGCCTCCGAGCCTGCGTCCGCCTGCAGCTTCAAGGCGCGCGCGCCGTGGGTGACCAGGCGCTTGGCCTGCCCGCCGAAGAGGCTGCGCGCATCGGTAAAACAGCGTGCGCCCGGCACGAAAACCTTGTCGCCGGGCTCCAGGCCGGACTTCTCGCCCGCCTGTAGAACCTCGCCGACAGCTTCGTATCCGGGAATCAGGGGGTAACCCATGCCGGGGAAGGCAGGCATGGTGCCCGACCACAGCAGCCTTTCCGTGCCGCCGCTGATGCCACTCCAGGCAACATCGACGAGGATATCGGTCTCTTCGGCGCCGGTGAGTTCAACGGTGCTTAGGGACAGGCGCTTGGGCGCTTCTATGACGACTGCGTTGGTCCGCATTGAGTTATCTACTCCCACGGATGTCAGTCTAACTTGACTGCATAGAGTGTCAAGCAGAGTTAACACTCGCTAATGTAATCTGATGTGGACATTGGCCCGCCGGAGCAGCGCCCGCCCCACCCGATCAAGGGCGTGCGACCAGCAGTTGGACCAGCTCCGGCATGGCCGTCGCCGGGGACTCGAACCGGGTGAAGCCCGCCTCGCGCAGAAGCGACTCGATCTCCGCGCGGCGGCGCGGGCGTCCGGTCCCCATGGCCAGCAGGTAGAAGTTGAAGTAGGCGGCGCTCACCGCCTCCGTCCCGCCGACGTCGCTCATGGGCTCGGCGACCAGCAAGCGGCCATCGTCCGGCAGCGCGGCGCGCACTTTCTTCAGGAGCGCGCGCACCACCTCGTCGTCATGGTCGTGCAGGATCCGGACCAGAGAGATGACATCGGCGCCCTCGGGCAGCGAATCGCTCATGAAGCTGCCGCCGAAGGTCTTCGAGCGATCGGCAAAGCCGGCTTCGCGCAAGGCCTCTTCGCCCCAGGCGGCAACCGGGGGCAGGTCGAAGAGCCAGAGCTCCAGGCCGGGAAAGCGCTTTCCCGCCGCCGTCAGGAAGGCCCCTTTTCCGCCGCCCACATCGAGCAGACGGCGATGCCCAGAGAGCGGATAGGCGCTCAGCACCTGATCGGCGATGAAGCCTTGGCTGGCGGCCATGAGTTGGCTGTAGTCGGCCAGTCTCTCGGGCGGAAGGGCCGCCGGATCCTCAGTACGCGCATAGGGCCAGAAGTCGCCCAGGCGGGTCTCCGCCTCCTTGCGTTCACCGCGCAGCAGGCCGACCGGGTCGCTGAGATCGCTGTAGAGCATGGCGTGGTGGGCGACCATCTCCTTGATCCCCTGGTTGCCCAGCAGCGCCGCGCCCAGTTCGCCCAAGCCGTAACGCCCGCCACGCCTATGCGCGGCCAGGTCCAGGGCCACCGCCGACTCCAGCAGGCGCTGCGTCGCGTCCGGCCCCAGGTCGAGGCTCTTCTCCAGGTCTTCCAGGGTCATGGGGCCTTCGGCCAGCTTTTCCAGCAGGCCGAGACGCACCGCCGCTGAAACCACCTGGCTGTAGATGAAACCGGCGCAGAGGTTGAAGAGCGCGCGCGCGCGGCGCCTGGCGATGAAGCGGGTAAAGGGGTTCGCCGCCGCCCGGCGCTGAAAGTCCGGGTCGGTCAGCAGCCGGTCGCGCCAGCGGTAAAAGCCGTCAGGCAAGGTCGGGAACTTGGGCATCTTCTTGTCAGGCCCGGCGCGCCGGATTCGGGCGCGCGCCGCGCCGATCAGGCCGCGCGCACGGCGGCGTTCTTGGGCACCAGGCGCTTGGCCTCGTTCATCACCAGGGCGCGGAGCATCTCGGCTCCCCGGCAGTCCGGCACCGAATCCGCTGCGGCGCGGACATGGGCTTCCAACTGCCCGATCGCGCCTTGAAGCCCGGCCTGATTGACCGCGTTGGGCCGGCCGTTGGCGGCGTCCTGCCCGCAGGGTTTGCCGGTGTCGTCTTCCTCTCCGGCGACCGCGTCCAGGATGTCGTCGGCGATCTGATAGGCCTCGCCCAGTTGCGCGCCCAGGGCCACCCAGGGGCCCGGGTCCCGCCCCGCGGCGACCGCGCCGCAGGTGGTGGCCGCAATGAAGAGCGAACCTGTTTTCGCCCGGTGATAGCTGGAGAGGTCGATCTCCTCCTCACTCTCCCAGGCTTGGCCTGCCGCGATGCCGCCCGGCATGCCGACCGCGCGGCCCACCGCCAGCATCAGCAGCGGCAGACGCTCGCCCGCGTCGCTCGCCGCTCTGGCCAGGGTCTCGAAAGCCAGTACGATAAGGGCATCGCCAGCCAGCACGGCCAGCGGCTCGCTGAAGAGCTTATGGACCGTCGGCTTGCCGCGCCGCAGATCCGCGGCGTCGAAACAAGGAAGGTCGTCGTGAACCAGGGAGGCGCAGTGCAGCAGTTCGATGGCCGCGCCCGCCGCGTCGGAAACCGCCGGCCGGTCGTCGCCGCAGGCCGCCGCGATGGCGAGGCAGAGGCGTGGGCGCACACGCGCCCCGCCGGGAAAGACCGAGTAACGCATGGCCTCGGCCAGCTTGGGCGGCGCACCCGGCCCCGCGGCCTTGTTCAGGGCCCCGTCCAAGGCTCGGTCGATTCGCTGCACAATGTCCATATCCGGCCTCGCATACTGCGGTTGCTGTCACTTGTCGAAGACAGCACTATGTGTCAACTACTATAGACATGACCATGGCCGGCGCGCAACAAAACCGTTGCGCCCCGGCCCCGGACCGGGAGAGTGGATGGGGCGTCATGGCGGATGATCCGGCTCTGGAGGATTTGGGTTTCGCGCGGCCCGTGCCGCCCGGCGGCTATGCCTGGTGGTACCTAGACGCCATCAGCGACGACGGGCGCGAGGCGCTCTCCCTCATCGCCTTCGTCGGCAGCGTCTTTTCGCCCTACTACGCCTGGAGCGGACGGCGCGACGCCGAGGCGCACTGCGCCGTCAATCTGGCGCTCTACAGCCCGCGCTCGGCCCGCTGGACCATGACCGAGCGGGGCAGCGCCGCGCTCAACCGCGAGCCCCGGCGCTTTGCGCTGGGCCCCAGCAGCCTCACCTGGGACGGCTCGGCGCTGACTGCGGATATAGACGAACTGGCCTTTCCGCGCATGACGCCTGTGCGCGGCAAACTCCGGGTCGTTCCCGAGGCGCTCTACGAGCAGCGCTTCACCATCGACCGCGCAGGAAAGCACGGCTGGTGGCCCATCGCCCCGCGCGTCCGGATCGAGGCGCATTTCGAGAAGCCCGCGCTCACCTGGCAGGGCTGGGGTTACATGGACTGCAACTGGGGCTCCCTGATGCTGGAGCAAAGCTTCAGCCGGTGGGACTGGTCGCGCGGGGCCGGGGCCGGCCGCGACTATGTGCTCTACGACACCTGGGAACTTGGGGACGGAGACGGGAGCGGAGCCACCCGTTCGCTCGCGCTCGCCTTCGACCGCAAAGGGGGGATAGAGCCCTTTGAGCCGCCGCCGGAAGCGCCGCTGCCCGCGACCCTCTGGCGGGTGCCGAGACGCACCCGTTCTGAAGACCCGGCGCGCACGCGTGTCCGCCGTACCTTGCTGGACGCGCCCTTCTACGCCCGCTCCGAGCTGGAGTCGGTCTTGGGGGGCGAGGCCGTGCATGGCACGCACGAGAGCCTGGCGCTGACGCGCTTTGCCAATCCCTTGGTGAAGCTGATGCTGCCCTTCCGGATGCCCCGGCGGGCTTGAGGAGCTTCAGGTCTCTTCGCTGTTCTGGGCTCCGGTCCGGGCCGCGGCCTTCTTCGCCTCACGCTCCCGCTCCAGACGGTTCATCTCGCGGATCTGCTGGATGCCGAAGAAGAGGCAGAGGCCCAGCACCAGAGAGATTTCAAAGAAGATGATCCAGCCCGAGGACATGGCCGCACCCGCCGCGTTCAGGCCGCGCGAAGCGGCTTGGAGCCGTTGCGCCGCCAAATCGAGTAGTTGAGCAGGCCCGCAAAGCTGACCCAGGCCAGATAGGGCACCAGCAACCAGCCGGCGGCTGCGTCAATCGGGAAGAAGACCAGGATGTTGGCCAGGATGGAACACCAGAGCAGCAGCAGCTCGGCGAAGGCCAGGTCGGGCCGCCGCAGGCCGAAGAAGACGCCCGACCAGGCGGCGTTGAGCAGGAGCTGAACGCCGTAGACGCAGAAGGCCAGAACGGCGCCGCTGAAGCCGACCTCCAGCCAGACAAACCAGCCGGAGACCGCGATCATGGCGTAGAGCACGGACCAGGCTGGCCCGAACAGCCAGTTGGGCGGCCGCCAGTCCGGCTTGTCCAGTTCCTCGTACCACTGACCGGGCCGGAACACCGCGCCGCTCATGGCGACGAGGGTGCAAGCGCCGATAAAGCCGAAGAGAGCTAGGTAGCTGGTCAAATCCATGAGGTATCACCTAGGGCGCGTGCCCGGAAAAGGGAAGTGCCTTACTCGCCGGCGGGCTGCTCGCCCGCCTGATAGGCGCCGGCCTTGAGGCGGGAGCGGTCGCGCTGTTCCAGGCGGCTCAGCAGGTCGACCACGCGCTCGGCCTTGGCGTCCACGTCCCACCAGGCCTCCCGCCAGAGGTTGGGCGGCAGCTCGGGCGCCTGTTCGACCGCCTCGATCAGATAGCGGCCTTCCACCAGCGCCTCGCCGCCCCAGCCGTCGGAGACCGAGAGGCTGTGACCCAGGGAGCGCACGATCAGTCCGAGCTTGCGCCGGTCGGTGACGATCGCCCGCTGCTCCAGGCTGTTGAGCCCAAGCCCGCTCAGGACCGCGCCGATCTCGGCATAGATGCGCCGCGCGGCGTGGATGCCGGGGCGGCAGAGCACGGGCAGCGCCGCGATGCCGGGCAGCGCCAGCTCGTAGAGCGCTTCCGCCTCGTCCAGCAGGCGTTCGACCATCGCCTTGATGCGCGCGTCGAAGACCGGCTCGGCGAGCCAGGCCTCGTGATCCATTCCGGCTTCCTCGAACCAGTCCAGGGGCAGATAGAGACGCCCGTTGCGCGCATCCTCGCCGACATCGCGGGCGATGTTGGTCATTTGCATGGCCACACCCAGGTCGATGGCGCGGGCCAGGACGTCCGGCGCGCGGCGCCCCATGATGACGCACATCATCGCGCCGACCGCGCCCGCGACCCTGACGCCATAGGCGCGCAGGTCCGAGAGAGTCTGGAAGCGCCGTCCCTCGGCGTCCCACTCCAATCCTTCGAGCAGAGCCTCGGGCAGCGCGCGCGGCAGCAGGTGGTTGGCGACCAGCACGGAAAAGCTCCGCTCCACCGGCGTGTCGTCGGGCGTCCCGGCGTAGGCCCGCGCCAGACGGGCGCGTAGCTCCTTCACGGCCAGGCGTCCGCCGCCTTCCTGATCCACGGCGTCGTCGGAAAGACGGCAAAAGGCATAGAGCACGATCGAGGGATCGCGCACCGAGGCCGGCAGCAGCAAAGAGGCGGCGTGGAAGGAACGGGACCCCTTGCGGATGATCTCCCGGCAGACCGCGAGGTCGCCTCGGTCGAGCGGCAGAGGGGCGTTGCGCGGGGATGACGGGCTCTCTGTCAACATCACGTTACACTAGTCTCGTTGGCCGAAGCGCGGCAAGAGCCTTGGCCCGTGCCTTGCGCAAGCTCCTGGGCAAAGCCCGCGATAAGGTCGGCCACCGCCTCCGGCGCTTCCTCGTGCGCCAAGTGGCCGAGGCCAGGGAGATGGGCCACCCGCGCCGCCTTGGCGCTGGCGGCGACCGTGTCGGCCTGTTCGGGAGCGATCGCCTTGTCGTTGTCGCCCACGATCAAAAGCAGCGGGGTTTCGAGCTTCTTGAGCGAGGCCCTCAGCCCTTCCAGGTTCCAATGCGCCATCATGGCGAGCGCGGCGGAGACGTGGCGATGCTCGCGCAGCAGCCGGATGTAGAGGTCCAATCCCTCCTCGTCGATCTTGGAGCCGGAAGCCTCCAGCAGCCGCTTGACCCGCCGCCGGTCGCCCGCGCTCCAGGCATAGAGCCGGGGCACGAAGGGGTTGAGGAAAAGCATCTTGGCGAGTGCCGGAAAGAGCCGCCCCGCCGACCCGTGGAAGGGCAGCAGCGCGCCGTTAACGCTCACCAGACCCTCGGTCTTGAAGCCCTGCTTCAGCACCATCTCGATGGCGATGGCCGCGCCCGCCGAATGGCCGACGGTCAGCCGGGGCCGGTAATCCAGATGCTCGGTAAAGCGAAAGAGCGCGTTGGCCATGTTGTCCAGGCTGGGCCGGAAGTGGCTCTGGCGCAGCGTGAAGCCCTGCCCCGGCAGGTCCGGCATCAAGACCTCGAAGTCCTTCGAGAGGATCGAGGCCAGCTTGCGCCAGGAATGGGTGGAGGCCGCGGTGCCGTGGATCAGCAGCAGTTTGGGCCCCTGCCCCAGGCGCTGATAGTGCCAGCGGATGCCATCGAGGTTGAGGAAGTGGCTGAATTCCCGGTTTGGCCAGTCCGCGGGCAACTCCGCCATGCGGCGGCGCTGACGCCGTTCCTGGCTGGCGTCGGCGGCCATGATCAAGCCCCCCGTCCCGCGGGCTGGCTGCGTTTTGCGGCGTCGGCCGCCGCGCGTGCTTCCCGGCTGAGCGCGCCCGCGTCGGCGCGCGGCAGGTGCAGGTACCGCGCGCCCATGGCCTCGGCCAGTTCCGCGGCCTTGGGTTCGGGCCGTCTGCCGCTGTCGATCAGAACGCCCTTGAGGCCCGCTCCCCGGAAACGCCGGGCGGCGCCCAGCGCGTCCTCGCGCGCCTTGGCGCGATCCGCCGTGCCGTCGAGCGCGATGTTGCCCCGCCCATCGGTCAGCAGCACCAGGAAGGGCGTCTCTCCACGCGCCAGCAAACTCTCCCCAAGCTGTGCCCCGGAAAGGATGGCCGAGGCCAGCGGGGTCGGCCCGCCGCCCGGCAGGCTTGAAAGCTCGCGGCGCGCGCGGGCAAGGGAGCGGGTCGGCGGCAAGAGCAGTTCGGCGGCCTCCCCCCGGAAAGCGATCAGCGCCACCTGATCGCGCCGCACGTAGCTCTCCTGAAGCAGGATCTCAGCCGCGCCCTTCACCTCGGCCAGCCGTTGCAGGGCCGATGAGCCGGAAGCGTCCACGACCAGCAGCGTCGTGGTGCGGCTCGTCGCCTGACGCCGCTTGATACGAAAGTCTTCGCGCCGCACCTGGATCACCTGGGCGGCCTCTCCGCCTGCCCGCTCGCGTTCGCGGCGGCGCGCGGACTGCCAGGGCGCGGCGCTGCGCAGGGTCGCCAGAAGATCGAGCCTCTGGCCGCCCTTCGGTTCACCCGGTCTGGGTCCCAGCGGGCGGCCCCGCTGGGTGCTGCGCCGCTTTGCCCCGCTGCGCCCGGCGGGCGCGGAGCGGCGGCGCTCGCCGAGGGCCGCCAGTTCGCGCAGCAACTGGCTGGGCAGGGAGGCGATCGCCGCCTCGACCACCAGGTCCTCCAGTTTCATGTCGCCCTGATCCTGCTCGTTCTCGGGCTCTTGAGGCTCCTTATCCTCGGGTTCCTCGGGCTGCGGCTCCTCTTCCTGCTGATCGGGCGGCGCCGGCAGGAAGCGGGCGCGCGGCGCGAGCACCAGCCGCGCGGCCAAGGCCAGATCCTCCTGTCCGATCCGGCGCTCACCCGCCAGTGCGGCGGCGGCCCGCGCGGTGCGCAAGGCCAGGAGCGGCGCACGCAGCGAGTCGATCCCGATTGCGAGCGCCCCGCCGCAGAGCGCCTCCAGCGCCTCGGCCTCCCCTTCGAAGCCTTCGGGCGGGCAGGCGGCAAGATGCGCGCGCGCCTCGGCCACGGCCCCGGAGGTCATGCCATTGTCTTGAAGATCGCGCAGCGAAAAGCCGTTGAGGTCGAGGTGGAAGGCGAGGCGGTCCTTCAGGCCTTCGGGCGCCGCCTCCTCCTTCGCAGCGCCTTCGTCGAGCGCGACCACGGCGAAGCGGGCCGGCGCTTCCAGCCGGAAGCCCTCGCGCTCCATTTCGACCGCGCCCCGGTCCAGAACCTGGGCGATGCGCCCCGCCGTCTCCGCCCCCAGGCGCTCGGCCATGGCGAGGATCACGAGGCCGCCGTCGCTCTCGGCCAGCACGCCCCGGCTGGCGAGCGGCCTTCCGGCCTTCAGCGTCGCCGCGAGGTCGAGCCCGCCGAACAGCCGTTCGTCCTCAATCCCCGCCGGGACACGCCGCAGGGGCGCGCCCGCCGGCAAAAGCGCTTTCATGTGGTCAAGCCAGGCGTCGCGCATCGGGCCTGGACCCGCGCGCAGCACCGCCCCGCCAAGCCCCAGGGGATCGACCGCCAGCAACGCGGCGGCGAGCTGGGCGTCCGCCCAGGCGGGGCCGCGGTCCTGTTGTTGAGGGGGCTCGGCCACAGGGGCCGTTGCGGCCGTCATCTTGCCCTACTCTGCATGACTCTAAAGGGTCTCCGCCACGGCGCGCTCGATCCGGACGGAGGAGCCGCTGTCGTCCAGGGGATCGCGCCGCAGCCGGTGGCTCAGCGCCAAGGGCGCGAGGCGTTTCAGATGCTCCTTGGTCACGCTCTTGGCGCCTTCCAGCGCGGCGAGAGCGCGTCCCGCGCGGATCAGGGTCAGCTCGCCGCGCAGGCCGTCGCTGCCCACCGCGATGCAGAGCCGTGCGCAGGCCTCCATCACCTTGTCGGAGACCGTGATCGAGCCCAGGCGCTCACGCGCCTTGACCAGGGCGCTGCGCTGCTGGCCCTGCTTGCGCTTCCACTTGGCCAGGAAGGCGTCGGGGTCGCGCTCATAGGCGTCCCGGCGGCGCACGATCTCGATGCGGGTCTTCAGGTCGTCGGGCGTGCGCACCTCGACCGAGAGTCCGAAGCGATCGAGCAGCTGCGGGCGCAGCTCTCCCTCCTCCGGATTGCCGCTGCCGATCAGGACCAGCCGCGCGGCATGGCGCAGGCTGAGCCCTTCCCGCTCCACCACGTTCTCGCCCGAGGCGGCGACGTCCAGCAGCAGGTCGACCAGATGGTCTTCAAGCAAGTTGGCTTCGTCGATGTAGAGAAAGCCGCGGTGGGCGCGCGCCAGAAGCCCCGGCTCGAAGTGCTTCTCGCCATGCAGCAGCGCGCGTTCGATGTCGAGCGCGCCGACGATGCGGTCCTCCGTGGTGCCCAGCGGCAGATCGACGACCGGGACGGGAACGCTCTGGGTCTTCAGGGTTCCGGCCTTCTCCTTGGCACGGCAGTCCTCGCAGAGCGCCTTGCCGGCCTCCGGGTCGCAGTTGAAGCGGCAGCCCTTGACCACCTTCATGGAGGGCAGCAGGGCCGCCAGCGCGCGCACCGTCGTCGACTTGCCGGTGCCGCGATCCCCAAAGGCGAGCACCCCGCCCACCGACGGGTCCACCGCCGCCACCAGAAGCGAGAGTTTCAGGTCGTCCTGGCCGACGATCGCGGTGAAGGGAAAGGGCTGCTTCATGCGGGTGTTCCTGTGTCTTGATCTTGCCTGTCGCGCGCCAGAGTCTGTGCTCTTTCCTTGACGGATGCAAATCCTGCTTCGTGAGAGAGTGTCTATTTTTTGAGACACTTTTCCCACCGAATTCAGCCCGACCTGCATCTTAAGAGATCACGAAGATGTCCTCTCACGGCGCTATATTATGTGATATTTCAGATAATTAAAGCTCCACCTGCCTGGAAATCCTCTATCTCGCTTGCAGAGAGGTCAAGCGGCGGGATAGGCTATGTGTCAACTTTGTAGTGTCCACTAAAAAGGACAGTTGTCTCTAGCGACTGCGGTGGAACCATGGAACAGAACAGCAGCATCTTGGAGCGAAAAGGCGAAGGAGAGGGCCATGCGGAACGCAAGGCCATCGTCGCCACTTTTTGGGAGAGCGAGTCCGACGCCGAAGGCCTCCACCACTACGCGGGACCCCTGGACCTGCGCGAGGGCGGGATGGCCGACGCCGAAGGCGCGGAGTACGTTGAGATGTGGATGCTGCTGTGCCGGCGCATCAATCTTCTGGAGCACGACCGCCGCGTGGTGAGCCTTCTGGACGCCTGGTCCTTCATGCCCTACTTCGTCGCGACCAGCGACGATCCGGAAGTCGCCCATTGGCTGGCCCTGCTCGACGCCCTACAGAACAAGCTGCCGCTGCGCGCCTGCCAGACCTGCGGCGATCTTTTCCAGCCCGGCGAGCAACGCCGTCAGGTAAGCTGTCCGGGCGGCTGCCGCGAGCCCGCGCCGCAGGAAAAACGGCGCGGCGCGATCAACCGGGAGATCCGGGCCCGCCCCGCCGCGCGTCCCGGCTTCTCCTCGCGCCAGCTGCATTCCAAGAGCGAGCTCTGATCGCCGGGGCGGCCCGCGCCCCGGACTAGACAGGAGCGGCCCCCATGGCCCCGACCGTCCTTCTGACCCTGGGGCGCCTACCCAAGGCGCTCGACCTCGCGCGCGGCTTCGCGGAAGCCGGATGGCGCGTGGTGATCGCGGAGCCCTTCAGGTGGCACCTCGCCCGTGTCTCGCGCAGCGTCGATAAGTGCATCCGGCTGCCCTCGCCCGTTCAAGACCCGGCGGGCTATCGCCGCGCGCTCCTCGAAGCGATCCGGAGCGAGGGCGTCAGCCTCGTGGTGCCGGTCTCCGAGGAGGCGCTGCATGTCGTGGCTGCGGCTCCTCAGTTGCCGCCGGGCGTGCGGCTCTTCTCAGAACCCCTGGAGCGGCTTCTGGCACTGCACGACAAGCTGCGCTTCATCCGGCTGGCGGGGGACTATGGGCTGCCGGCGCCGGAGACCCATCTGCTGGGCAGGCCCGAGGCCGCGGACCTGGCGGGGCGGAGCGCCACGGTCCTGAAACAGGTCCATAGCTGTTCGGGAAGCGGCTTGAAGTTCCTGCAACGGGGAGAGGCCCTGCCTACGCCCGGCAGCCTCCCGCCCACGGTGGTTCAGGCAAAGCTGGAGGGACGCCACCTCTCCAGCTTCACCCTGGCCGAGAACGGCAAGGCGCGGGCGACGGTGGTCTATGAGGGAACGGTCTTTTCCGGCAGCGTCGCGGTCGCCTTCCGGCGGGCCGAAGAACCCGAGACCGCGCTTTCCTGGATCGACCGCTTCTTGGAGAAGAGCGGCTATTCCGGCTTCATCTCCTTTGACTTCATCGAGCCCGAGGGCGGCCCCTGTCAGGCGATCGAGTGCAACCCCAGGGTCACCAGCGGCATCCATTTCCTGGAGCCGCGCGCGCTGGCCCAGGCGGTGATCGATCCGGGCGCGCGGACCCCTGTGCCCTTCCGGAAGGAGACCCGGCTGCAACAGGTCCTGCCCTGCCTGACGGAGACGCAGGCGGCGCTATTCACCGGCAAGGATTTTCGCGCAAAGCTGCGCCAGCTCTTGGGGTCCAGGGACGTCACCTGGGCCTGGCACGATCCCCTGCCGCTTCTGCTGATGACCTTCACCTCCTATGAGATCCTGCTGCCCTCGATCTTCCAGGGCCTGACCTTCGGGGAAGCGGCGACCCGCGACATCCTCTGGACGGAGCCGCCGGACGGCGGCGCGGTGCCTACCCCGCAGCCCGGCGCACCTTGAGGCGTATCTGCTCGGCCGGGCGCGTGGTCAGGCGCGCGACGGGGCGGACCTTCTCAGGCTCCAGCACCTCGAAATCGAAGCGCCGCAGCAGGCGCGCCAGGATCAACGCGCTCTCCACCGTCGCGAAGGCCGCCCCGATGCAGACCCGCGGCCCCTGTCCGAAGGGGATGTAGGCGGCTTGCGTGATGCGACTCTCCCGGTCCGGGCTGAAGCGGTCGGGGTCGAAGGCGTGGGGGTTGTCCCAATAGGCTTCGTGGCGGTGCATGGTCCAGGGGGAGATCATGATCATGGCCCCCTTCTTCACCTTGAAGCGCCCGATCTGCGTGGCCTCGGCGGCAACGCGCGGGATGAAGGTGATGGGCGGATAGAGCCGAAGCGTCTCCCGGAAGACATTGCGGGTATAGACCAGCTTCTTGGTGTGCTCGAAGGTCACCTCGCCCGCGCCCACCACCTCCTCCACCTCGGCGCGGAGACGCGCCAGCACCTCCGGCTGGGTGGCGGCGATGAAGAAGACCCAGGTCAGCACGCTGGCCGTGGTCTCGTGCCCCGCCAGGAAGAAGACGCCAAGCTGGTCGATCAGTTCCTCGCGGGTGAAGGCCTCGCCGCTTTCGGGATCGCGCGCCGTGATGATGGCCGAGGCGATGTCGTTGTAGTCTCGCCCGCCCTCTTCCAGATGGCTGTCCAGCAGCTCGCCCAGGTGTTGGCGGATGCGCTGGCAGGCGGCCAGCACCTCCTCATGCTGCGGCACCTTGGACCAGGGCTTGTCGAAGATGAGCCGCTTCAGCTCGACGTGGGAGACGCTGCGCTCGAAGAGCGCGAAGTCCTCGTAGACGGCCTTGGCGGTCTCCGACTTCAAGGGCGTGGTGAAGACCGTGCGGCAGATGATGTCGGCGGTGAGGTGGCTCATGGCCAGGTCGAGCGAGAAGGTCTCGCCACTCTCGGCCAGGCCGTCCAGGTGGTCTTCATAGTCGTCGACGGCGGCGCGCATGGCCTCGAAGGCCCGGTTGATGCGGATCAGGGTGAAGGCCGGGTCGATCATGCGGCGCTGGCGCTGCCAGGTCTCCCCGCTGGAGACGAAGATGGAATCGCCGACCAGCGGCTCCAGCGCACCGACCATCAGGTCGTTCTTCGGATAGATGCCGCTGGGGTCGGTCATGATGGAACGCGCCGCCGCCGGGTCGTTGATGATCAGGATCGAGCGGCGCGAATAACCGAGGTAGCCGACCGGCATCTTGTAAGCCGCCGCCGGCAGCAGGCTCAGGAGGTTGCCCTCGCCTGAGAGCGCCGTGCGGATCAACCCGCCGAGCGGCGAAAGCGGTTTGGGTCGCGGCGGGCAGTACAGGAGCGGGCGTTGCAGGGGCGGGCTGTGCATGGCTTAAGGGCGGTCCATTGGCGAAGATGACGGCGGCAGGTGTCTATACATCTTTACACTTTTGCCTGATAGTAAGGCCATGACTTTCGAGGCGGCATTCCATCTCTTCGTCACCGGCCACATCATCACCGGGTCGGTCGGCCTCTTGGCTTTCTGGGTTCCGGTGCTGGGCAAGAAGGGCGCACAGGCGCACCGCCTGGGCGGCAAGGTCTTCACCTATTCCATGCTGGCCACGGGAAGCCTCGCGATCCTGATCTCGATCACGACCATCCTGGCCCCGGTGGAAACCCATCCGCATCTGATGGCCCATCCGGATTTCGGCGACGCCGTGACCATCCGCGGCATCTTCGGCTGGATGATGCTCTATCTGGCGATCCTCACCATCAACCTCGCCTGGTACGGCTGGCTGGCGATCCGCAACAAGCTGAACCACGCCGCCAACCGCGAATGGAAGAACATGGCCCTGCAGGGAGTCCTGACCCTGGCCTCGGTCAACTGCCTCTATCAGGGTTACCTGATCGGGCAACCGCTGATGATGGCCATTTCGCTGGTCGGCTTCGCGACGGTGGGAACCAACCTCTGGTTCCTGCTGAAGCAGAAGCCGGGGGCGAAGGACTGGCTTCTGGAACACATCAAGGCGCTGGTCGGCGCGGGCATTTCGGTCTACACCGCCTTCTTCGCCTTCGGGGCCGTGCGCTTCCTGCCGGAAGCGGCGCTCACGCCCGCGCTCTGGTCGGTGCCGCTGATCGTCGGCCTGACCCTGATCATCTATCACCGCCGACAGGTCGCCCGCCCGCGCAGGGCGCGCGCCGCCGGCTCCGCCGGCCCGGCGTCGCCCGCCTCCTGACCTCGACGACTGAAAGAATCCGCCTCAGCTCTTGGCCGTGGTGGGGTCTATCATGCGCTTGATCTCGGTCACCTTTGTGGCCGGAAAGCCCGAGAGTTCGGCGTGCTCTTGGATCGCGCCTTCATCCTCGGCCAGATAGACGCAGAAGGTCTTGTCGCCCGCGACATAGGAGTGCTGCCACTGCACCCTCGGGGCCAGTTGCTTCAGCGCTTCATTGGACTTCTGCGCGGCCTCGCGAAGCTCATGATGCTCCATGCTGCCGACCGCCGGGAGGTCCCTCTCGATTACAAACATCCGCATTTTCGTCTCTCCCTACTCGTCGATCCGTCCATTATCGGACAGAACGGTATCCCGGTCTTCGGATTTCTCAATGTTAAAAAGCTTTACCGATGGGCTCCAGGCGCCAAGAAAACTGCCGGGTCGGGCGCCACCTCATCGAGGATGCGCGCAGAGGACAGCACCCCCGGAACGCCCGCGCCCGGATGGGTCCCGGCGCCGACCAGGAACAGGTTCTCCAGCTCCTCCGAACGGTTGTGCGGCCGGAACCAGGCCGACTGAAAGAGCTTGGGCTCAATCGCGAAGGCCGCACCCTTGACCGAGAGCAGCCGGTCCTGAAAGTCGAGCGGGGTCAGCAGCCGCGAGGTCACGATCTCCTTGGAGAGCCCCGGCAGCAGCGTCTCCTCCAGGCGCTTCTCGATCGCCTGGCGATAGGGTTCCGCCCGCTCGCGCCAATCCACCCCGGCGCCGAGATGGGGAACGGGCGCCAATACATAGAAGGCGTCGCAGCCCTCGGGCGCCAAAGAGGGGTCGCTGGCGCTTGGGCGGTGCAGATAAAGCGAGAAGTCCTCGGCCAGCCGTTTGCGCTGGAAGATGTCGCGCAGCAGTTCCTCGTAGCGCGGCCCCAGCACCATGGTGTGGTGATAGACATCCTCGTAGCGGCGCTTGGTCCCGAAGTACCAGACGAAGAGGCTCATGGAGAAATCCCGCCTCTCCAGCTTGCGGTCGCTCCAGCGCTTGCGCGGCCGCTCGGAAAGGAGCTTCTGATAGGTCCAGGCGCTGTCGGCGTTGGACACCACGATATCGGCCGACAGGGTCTCTCCGCCCTTGAGCCGGACACCGGTTGCGCGACCGCCCTCGGACAGGATCTGCTCCACCTCGCAGTCGTATCGCAGCCGCCCGCCCTGCCCCTCGATCAGATCGCAGAGGCCCCTGACCAGCGCGCCGGTGCCGCCCAGTGCGAAATGCACGCCGTGCTTTCGCTCCAGATGGGCGATCAGGCAGTAGTAGGCCGTCGCCGAAAGCGGGTTGCCGCCGATCAAGAGCGGATGGAAGGAAAAGACCACTCTCAAGTGCGGATTGGTGAAGTACTTGCAGACCGTGGAATAGACCGAACGGTGCCCACCCAGGCGGATCAGGTCGGGCGTGGACTTCAGCGTGAAGCCCAGGCTGTGGAAGGGAACGTCGGCCAGTTCCTCGAAGGCGACCTCGTAGATGTCCCGGCTGACCTCCATGAAGCGGTCGAACCCGGCGACGTCCTCGGGCGCGAAGCGGGCGACCTCGGCCCGCATGGCCTCCTGGCTGCCGCTGTAGTTGAACACCATGCCGTCGTCGAAGCGGATCTTGTAGAAGGGGTCGATGGCGCGCAGCTCGACATGGTCGGCGAGCTTCTTGCCGCAGAGCGCCCAGAGGTCCTCGAAGAGGTAGGGGGCCGTGATGATGGTAGGCCCGGCGTCAAAGGTGAAGCCATCCTGGCGAAAGGTGTAGGCCCGCCCGCCCGGCGCATCCAGCTTCTCCAGCAGCGTCACGCGGTAGCCCCGCGCGCCCAGGCGCACGGCGGCGGCCAAACCGCCGAAGCCTGCGCCGATCACGATGGCGCGGGCTCCTCCCCCGCCGGTCTCCGCCTTGGGGGTCTCTTCGGTCTGGCTGTCGGGCATTCCTTGCTTGTTTCCTCCGGCCACCTGCCTGTTGCCCGCAAGCCTAGCAGCATTCACCAGGGCCCGCGTCCAAAAATCAGCGCTCTAGGCCCCCTCGAAAATGCGCGCGGCGGCGAGGCGCCCGGACATCGCCGCCATGGGGATGCCGGGACCCGGATGAACCGATCCGCCCGCCAGGTAAAGACCCGGCAGGCGAGAGGCCGCGCCCAGGCGCTGGAAGGATCCGAAGGCTCCGTGATTGGCGCGCCCGTAGAGCGCGCCGCCGGTGCCGGGGAAAAGCGCATCGAAGCCCGCCGGTCCCGTGGCCACGCCGCTCTCAGGGCCTCCCTCAAGCTCCAGGCCGCAGCGGGAAAGCAAGCGTTCCGTGCGCCCCCATAGCTCCGCCATCAGAGCCTCGTCCATTGGCGCGCTGTCACCGTCGGCGGGCGCGTTGATCAGAAGAAGCAGGCGTTCGGGCGCGTCCCCGGGATCGGCCAGCCCCTCCCCGCGGTCCTGGGCGCAGAGGTAGACCGTCGGCGCGTCGGTAATGCCCCGGCGCTGGAAGATTTCCGCGAACTCCCGCTCGTAGTCCTCGGCGAAGAAGACGTTGTGATGGGCCAGCGGAAAGCCGCGGGTCTTGGTGTTGAGGCACCAAGTCACGGCGGAGAGGGAGCGCGCGGGCGGCGGCGTCACCGGCGCGGCCCGCCGCAGCTCCTCCCCCAGCAAGCCCTGGCCCAGCGCTGAGACATCCCCGTTGAAGACCACGGAGCCCGCTATCAGACGCTCCCCGCCCGCCAGCTCAACGCCCGTCACCCGACCGCCTTCGACCAGAAGGCGTTCGACCGACGCCCCGTACCGGAGTTCCGCGCCCTGACTCACGGCCAAGGCCGCGAGCGCCTCGGCGACCTTGCGGATGCCGCCTTCGACCCGCCAGACCCCATCCTGCTCGACGTGCGCCACCAGCATCAGCGTGGCCGGTGCCAGATAGGGCGAAGAGCCGCAATAGGTGGCGTAGCGCCCGAAGAGCTGGCGCAGACGCGGGTCCTCGAAATACGCGCCCAGCGCGGGCATCAGCCTGTCGAATGGCCGCAGACGCCAGAGTGCGCCCAGGCGATGGGCGCCCACCCGCAGCGTCAGGTCCAAGGGAGAGGGGCGCTGTGCGGCGATATAGCTGTCTCGCAGCGTCAGATAGACCTCCCGCGCCCTGGCGCAGAAGGCCCGGTAGCCCGCCGCCTCCTTCGCGCCCGCAAAGGCGGCGATGGCCTCGGCGGAGCGGTCCTCCTCGGCGAAGAGGTCGAGGCGTCCGCCTGCCCGCCAGGCATGGCGGGCGAGCAGGCTCATGGGCTCCAGGGATAAGGCGTCGGAGAGGCGCTGGCCGCAGTCCTCGAAGAGTCCCTCGAAGATCCAGCGCATGGTGAAGACGGTGGGACCGGCGTCGACGCCCAGGCCTCGGGCCTCGACCTGACGCAGCTTGCCGCCCGGATAGGCCATGCGTTCGAGCAGCGTCACCTTCGCGCCCCGCCGCGCAAGATCGGCGGCGGCGCTCAGACCGCCCATACCCGCCCCGACGACGATGACCGAATCGCGCTCCTCCGCCATGGGCCGAACGCTAGCACAGCTTTCACCGGGCGGGTCAGCCTCCTTTGGAGCGCCTGAACGGCTTTTCTGAGGAGACTTCGTTTGACATCGCGGCGCGAAGGCCCACGTAGAGGAGGCTCGAACCCAGGGGCTCAAGGAGGAGACGAACGCTAAAGCGTTGATTAATAAATGTTTCCTCAGAGGAATTGTTATGAACGCGCCCCTCAAGGCTGTCGTCGATTCGACAAAAATGTCGCTCTGAGAACCGCAGTTTTCCGGGACTTACAGCGCTTTTTATGACGCATCCTTGATATTTGAGGTCGCTTCCACTACATTCCCTCCTGCGAGCCGACCGGAACGTAATTAACCAAATCGGGAAAGCATGAAACTCCAGGCCGACATCGTCACCGGGCGTTCTTCCGACTTCGCCAACGAGGAAGAGCCCATCATTCTCCGCGCCCCGCGCGCGGACGACGGCACCGCCGTCAATGAGCTTATCGAGCGCTGCAAGCCGCTGGACGAGAACTCCGTCTACTGCAACCTTTTGCAATGCTCTCACTTCAACGACACCTGCGTGGTGGCCGAGATGGATGGCGAGATCGTCGGATTCGTCTCCGGCTATCTCCTGCCCAAGCAGGACGACACGCTGTTCATCTGGCAGGTCGCCGTCGACAAGAAGGCGCGCGGCCGCAGTCTGGCCCAGCATATGATCCTGGATCTGCTGCGCCGCCCGGTCTGCAACGAGGTCACCTCGCTGCACACCACCATCACGCGTTCGAACAAGCCCTCCCAGGGATTGTTCTCCGCGCTCGCCGACAGGCTGGAAGCCGACGTCAAGAATCGGGTCCTGTTCGACGAGGAGAAGCATTTCGATGGGGACGCGCCGAGCGAAGTGCTCTGGCAGATCGGCCCCTTCGACCCGCAGGCCGTGGCGGACTTCCCGCCCGCCGAGGGTATCGAGCCGTTAAGGACGGCTGCCTGATCCGAACCGAGATCAGCCGCTACCGATAATCACCAAGAAACGAACGAGAGTTGGCGCCTGCCCGGCAGTGAGCGGGGCGGGCCGCCTCCTACACACCTTCGCATTGAGACACCAAGGAGACTACCGTCATGTCTAACGATAACACTCCCACCGTTTTCGAACGCCGCGAGTCCAAGGTCATGAGCTACGCGCGCTCCTTCCCCACGACCTTCGAGACGGCTGAAGGCGCCTGGCTGACCAACGCCGAGGGCGAGCGCTATCTCGACTTCCTCTGCGGCGCGGGCAGCCTCAACTACGGCCATAACGACCCTGACATGGCCGCCGCGCTGGCGAGCTACATCCAGTCCGGCGGAATCACCCAGGGTCTGGACATGCACACCAAGGCCAAGGCCGAGTTCCTGGAAAGCTTCGAGCGCTTGATCCTGGAGCCGCGCGGCATGGACCACGTGGTGCAGTTCACCGGCCCGACCGGCGCCAACTGCGTCGAGGCCGCGCTGAAGCTGGCCCGCCGCATCAAGGGCCGCGAAGGCGTCATCTCCTTCACCAACGGCTTCCACGGCGTGACGCTGGGCGCGCTCGCCGTGACCGGCAACGAACATCACCGCGGCGCCGCCGGCGTGCCGCTCGAGCATTCCCCCACCCTGCCCTTCGACGGCTACATGGGCGAGGGCGTGGACACGGTCGCCTACTTGGACCGCGTCTTGAGCGACGCCTCTTCGGGCGTCACCCTGCCGGCCGCCGTGATCGTCGAGTGCGTGCAGGGCGAGGGCGGCCTCAACGCCGCCAGCTTCGAGTGGCTGAAACGCCTGGAGGAGACCTGCCGCAAGCACGACATGCTGCTGATCGTCGATGACATTCAGGCGGGCTGCGGGCGCACCGGCACCTTCTTCTCCTTTGAGCCGGCCGCCATTCAGCCGGACATCGTGACGCTCTCCAAGTCGCTCTCCGGCATGGGTCTGCCCATGGCGGTGACCCTGATCCGCCGTGACCTGGACGTCTGGAGCCCGGGTGAGCACAACGGGACCTTCCGCGGCAACAACCATGCCTTCGTGACCGCCAAGGTCGCGCTGGAGAAGTTCTGGGCGGACGACAGCCTCGCCTGGCGCGTGCGCCACAAGGGCGAGCTGATCCGCCGCCGTTTCGAAGCGCTGGCCGAAGCCTATCCGCGGGTCACGCGGGAACTGCGCGGCCGCGGCATGATGCAGGGCATCGCGCTCACCTCCGGCGAGACGGCCGGGAAGATCTGCGCCGCCGCCTTCGAGCGTGGCCTGATCATCGAGACCAGCGGTCCCGAGGACGAGGTCGTGAAGTGCCTTGCGGCCCTCACCACCCCGGAAGAGGACCTGCAACAGGGCTTCGATATTCTGGAGGCCGCCTTCGCCGACGTGCTGGGCGCGGCCCCCACGGTCGTGGCCGCCGAGTGAAACGGCGCCGAGACCCAATAAACGCCAGAAAACCTGAATTCACACCGGACCCGAAAGGAGCCGATTAAAATGATTGTCCGCACTTTGCAGGACTGTGAAAAAACCAACCGCCGCGTCGTCACCAAGACTTGGGAGTCGACGAGGCTCTCGCTGGCCGACGACAAGATGGGGTTCTCCTTCCACATCACCACCATCTACGCCGGAACCGAGACGCCCATTTGGTACAAGAACCATCTGGAGACCGTCTATTGCATGGAAGGCGAGGGAGAGATCGAGACCACCTCCGACGGGAAGGTCTATCCGATCACCCCGGGCACGGTCTACATCCTGGACAAGCACGACCAGCACCTGCTGCGTGCCTCCAAGGACTTGAAGCTCGCCTGCGTCTTCAACCCGCCGCTTAACGGCCGCGAGGTGCACGACGAGGATGGCGCCTACAAGCTGAACGAGGACGCTCTGGTCGAGGGCTAAGCCCCAACCGACCGGAGACCGCCGGCCGGGCTTCCCCGGTCCCGGCGACTCCTCCGACCGGCTGGTCCAGATCAAGAAACACGAGGAACAAGAACCGTCATGTCTGAAGAAAGCAATCAACAGGAGCGTTCTTCGCAACAGCGCTCCCCCCGCGAGGCCGCGGAACACTCCGTCCATAAGATCGGCGGAACCTCCATGGCCGACACCGATGCCGTCTTGAACAACATCTTCCGCGTCGGCGCGCCCGATGAGGAACTCTACAACCGCATATTCGTGGTCTCCGCCTACAGCGGATTCACCGACCTGCTGCTCGAGAACAAGAAGACCCACGAACCGGGCGTCTACCAGCTCTACGCAGGGTCGGAATCGGATTGGGCCTGGGGCGACGCGCTCAACGAGGTCGCCGAGAAGATGTACGCGCGCAACCGCGAGATCTTCGATGAAGACGCCGACCTCAACGCCGCCGACAGCTTCATCCGCGAGCGTATCGAGGGCACCCGCTCCTGTCTGGTGGACCTGCACCGTCTGTGCAACTACGGCCACTTCAAGCTCCAGGAGCACCTCAACACCGTGCGCGAGATGTTGAGCTCTCTGGGTGAAATCCACTCGGCGCACAACACCGTGCTGCTGCTGCGCAAGAAGGGCGTCAAGGCCACGCTGATCGACCTTTCCGGCTGGCGCGACAAACAGTCCCGCTCGCTCGACGAGCGCATCGAAGCCGCGTTCGAGGGCAAGGACCTGAGCCGCGAACTGCCGGTCGCCACCGGCTACAGTCAGGCGCCGGACGGCATGGTGCGCCGCTACGGTCGAGGTTATTCCGAGATCACCTTCTCGCGCATCGCCTACCTGACCGATGCGCGCGAGGCCGTGATCCACAAGGAGTACCACCTCTCCTCCGGCGACCCGAAAATCGTGGGCGAAGACAAGGTGCGCCCCATCGGCAAGACCAACTACGACGTGGCCGACCAGCTTTCCAACATGGGCATGGAGGCGATCCACCCGCGCGCGGCCAAGGCGCTGCGCCAGAAGGGCATCCCGCTGCGCGTGGTCAACACCTTCGAGCCCGAGCACCCCGGCACCGCCATCCTCGATGGCTGGGAGCCCGAGCAAGCGGGTCCGGAGATCGTCACGGGTCTCGCCTCGGCCGTGGAACTGGAGGTCTTCGACCAGGACCACGTCGGCGAACCCGGCAGCGAGGAGCCGGTTATCCGCGCGCTGTCACGCTTCAACATTCCCACCGTCACGAAGTCGATCAACGCCAACTCCGTGACCCACTACGTGCAGGCGCCCTTGAAGCAGGTGCGCAGGGCCATGACGGCGATCCAGGAGGAACGCCCGGAGGCCGAGTTGCGCACGCGCAAGGTCGCCATCGTGTCGATCATCGGGGCGAAGCTGAAGAGCGCGCCGCTCTTCAGCAAGGCCCTCTCGGCGCTGGACAAGGGCGGCATCGAGCCGCTCGCCAGCATCTGCCCGAGCCGTTGGGTCGACCTGCAGTTCGTGCTCAGCGAGTCGGACTACGAGAAGGCCATCAGCCTTCTGCACGACGTCATCCTTTCTGAGGATGCGGGTGAGCGAAGCACCCGTGGCGCCAAGGTCCCCGAAAAAGAGACCGTAGGCGCCTCCGCTACGCTGGCGGCATAATAAAAAATCAAGCCGCCAGCAGGCATGACGGACCTGGAGTGGGCCGGTGCGGGCAAGTCCCGCCCGGCCCTTTTTTCATGACCGCTGTTTCAGCCGCTCTGCTTCTTGGCCGCTCTACTGAGTTGGCGCGAAGGCCGCCAGGGCGACGACCGCCAGCATGGAAAGCGCCATCAGGATATTGATGATGAACTGCGTGCGCTGCGGCAGGTCGAGCCGGTGGAGCGTCACGCCGGCGGCCAGCCACAGGAAATGGATCGGGATCCAGATCGCGTTCATGATCGCGAACTTGATGATCACCTCCCAGAGCGGCGCTTCGGACAGGAAGGCGAAGCCCGAGAAGAAGGTGGTGTTGACCGCATAGCACTTCGGATTGATCGCCTGGAGCATCACGCCCCCGATGAAGCCCGGCGCCTTGGCCTTTTCGATGAAGGCGATCTTGGAGCCCGCCAGCGCGATGCGCGTCGCCAGATAGAAGAGATAGGCAACAGACGCATAGAGCAGCACCGTCCGGATCCAGGGCACGGCCAGGACCGCCGCGGCCAGGCCGCTCACCACCGCCAGCGCGACCAGGTTGTTGCCCAGCCAGAGCCCCGTCACGTAGTAGGTCCCGGCGCGCACGCCAAAGCTTGAGCCGACCCCGGCGGTGGAGAGAACGCCCGGGCCCGGGGTGATGATCAGGAAGAAGACGGCGGCGGCATAGGTGAGCATGACTGACCTTCTACCGCGTTAAGCCGCTGACATTCAATCGCGCCGGACGCTATGTCGGCGGGCCGCTCCTGGGGTAAGCTCTTTGAGAGCCAGGAATTATTGAAGCAGGAGGCACCTCAGATGTCCTTCACCCGCATTGTCTGCGCCGCTCTTCTAGGTCTGGCCCTGCTCGCGCCGCCGCTGGCGGCCAAGGCGCAGCAGGGCTTCGCCGACCACTATCTGGCGCTCTACGTCACCGACAACGACGTCGACAAGATGAACTCGGCGCTCTCCATCGCGACCAACGTCTCGCAGTTCTACAGCGAACGCGGCGAGGTGCTGGAGGTCGAGATCATCGCCTTCAACGCCGGGCTCCACATGCTGCGCAAGGACACCTCGCCAATCGCCGACCGGCTGGAAAACTTCGTCGCCTCCATGCCAAACGTCAGCTTCGTCGCCTGCGGCAACACCATCGACACCATCACGCGGATCGAGGGAGCGGAACCGCCGATCTTCGAGTTCTCCGGCTATGTGGTGGCGGGCGTGGCGCGCCTGATGGAGCTGGACCAGATGGGCTACACCATCGTGAAGCCCTAGGCGTCGGGACGCCTCAAGAGCAGCCGTCGGCGGGACGCCTCAAGCGCGGTCCCCGGCGGGACGCCTCAAGAGCGGTCGACGAAGAGCGGCGTGAAGCCGCCGTAGACCAGGATCCGCACGCCCACGATGCCGCCGATCCAGATCGAGGCCAGCGCCAGGAAGGAGGTCAAGGCCAGGGTTCCAACCCCGGTGACGCCCTGCCCGATGGTGCAGCCCATGGCGACCACCCCGCCGAAGCCGATGGCCGCCGCGCCGAAGAGGTGGCGGCGCATCTCCCGCAGATCGTCGAAACCCTCCCAGTTCGCCTCCCCGCTGGTCACGGCGGCGAGACTGGCGCCCGCGAGCGTGCCGAAGACCGTTCCGATCCCGAAGGTGATGGTGGAACCGGAGAAGGTCATGAGATAGACCAGCCCGTCACCCACCGGGCGTATATAGGTGTAGGAGCCGAGAGGCTGTGGCTCGAAGGGATCGTTGCCCGCCACGCCTGTGATCAGCCAGCCGGCGACGATGACGAGCCCGACCAGCAGCCCCCCGAGAGCCGCCAGGGGACGTGCCCGGAACAGAGGATCGCGAAAACACCAGAAGAGAATGCCGCCGGAGATCGCCACGCTTAAGGCGGTGCGCAGCCCCAGCTCCGAAAGACCGCTCACGGCCGAGAGCAGACCCGGCAGGTCTTGCAGCGTACCCGCCGGCAGGACGTAGGCCGTCGCCTCGATCACCTCTTCGCGGAAAATGCCGGTCAAGCCGCGCATGGTCATATAGCCGACCACGCCGATCACCAGCATGTCGAAAAAGGCGCGAAGGTCGCCGCCGCCCAACCGCAGGAGGCTGCCGAAACTGCAGGTGCCGATGGCCGCCATGCCCAAGCCGAATATGAGGCCGCCGGCGATCGCGCCCAGCCAGTTGATCTCGTTGCTGATATGGAAACTGTCGGTAAGGTCGATGACGCCGGTCAGATGGAGCCCCTGGGTCCCCAGGATCGAGACCGCGATGGCGAGCGCCCACATGCGCGCCTGGGTGAAGTCCGCCCCGAAGGCGGCACTTTCAATGGCGCTTAGGGTGCAAAACCTCAGCCGCCGCGCGACGAACCCCAACAGCACGCCGCCCAGACCGCCGAGTAAAGCCACGATCGTCGTGACCGAGAGCATTCAGCAAGACCTTCCGGTCGTTCCTCACCAAGGCTCCATGCGCTCTTTTTAGGTCGGGCGCCCCTTCAAGGGAACGCCCCGGCGCCTTGCCTTCTCAATAGAGAGATTAACAGCCCTTGCCGTCCTTCGCGCAATAGAGATCGTACAGAGTCGAGATGATCTTGTAGATCTCGGGCGTGGCGATGGAATAGTAGATCGCCTTGCCGTCGCGGCGCGCCACCACCAGGCGGTCGGCCCGCAAGCGCGCAAGCTGCTGCGAGACGGCGGGCTGACGCATGGTCAAAAGTTCTTCGAGTTCGGCCACGCTGCGCTCGCGTTCGGCCAGAAGGCAGAGGATCAGGAGACGGCTTTCATGCCCCAGCGCCTTCAGCACATCGGCTGCGCGTCGGGCGTTGCTCAGCATATCCCTGTTGAAGTCCAGAAGTTCTGAGGCATCCACGGCTTCTTTTCCCCTTCTTATACAGCGCAGTAGAGCAACTCTACCCGCAACCCCCTAGAAGGCCAATTGATCGGCCACGGCGTCGATGCCTGCTTGCGCGCAGTTTTCGTCGTCCAGGCCGCTGGGCGCACCGGACACGCCGACGGCGCCCACCATTGTGCCCGCGGCGTCCACCGGCAGGCCACCGCCCAGCATCAGGGCATTGGTGACGTCGCGCGCGCCAAAGGCCTCCTGCCCCGGCGCCGTCGCCTCGGAAAGTTCGGTCGTCGGCGCGCGGAAGGACACGGAGGTCCAGGCCTTGCGCTGGGAGGTGGAGGTGGTGTGAGGTCCGGCGAAGCGGTCGCGCAGCACCACTTGCGTGACACCGAAACGGTCGACCACGGCGACGGCCACCTGGAAGCCCTGCTCGCGGCAGCTCTCAAGCGCGGCCTGCGCCAACTCCAAGGCGACCTCGACCTTCATCACCTGGAGGTTGACCAGCGCCTCGTTGTCGTCTTGAGCCTCGCTCGCGGCGGGCAGAGAGAGCGCCATCAGCGCGAAGGCGGCGGCAAGCATGCGTTTCATCTTGGATCCTCCCTGTCAGTTGGTCGCCGGCGCGGTTGCTCCGCCCGGCAGTTTCTGGAGCATTCCGGCCAGAATGCCCCAGAAGAAATCCTCGCCCGGATAGCCCAGAAGCCGCGCAACCTCCTTACCGTCATGCATCAACACGAAGGTCGGGGTGTAGTGCACCGGCTTCAAGCCCTTCAGGTCTTCAGGACGCTGGTCATGGATATCGACACGGCGCAGCGGCGCGACCTTGGCTTCCTCGGTTTTCGGATAGATCGGGCCGATCTCTTCATGCCAGGCGAGGCACCAGCTACAGCCGGCCTCCTCGAACATCACCAGTTCGGTGGTCGCCGCCGCCGGCCGGGCGCCGTACAGCACAAGAATGGCAAGCGCGAAAGACGCAAAGAAAGCCGCCGTCCTTCTGGTGATGGATCCCGTCACTTGAAAGCCCGTCCTTCGATTCACTCCATCAAGCGTAAGCGCCCGATCGAGATTCCTTCAATTTCGGGCTTCATTATATAGAAAAATTATAATATGTCTATCTCACGCCACCCCCGAAGTTCGGCCTCAGGAGGCAGCCTTGATTGACGTTACCTACCCCGGCGCATTCCTGGCGGGCATCCTTTCGTTCCTCTCGCCCTGCGTGCTGCCGCTGGTGCCGCCCTACCTCTGTTTCGTGGCCGGGGTCAGCCTCGATGAGCTGGTGGCGGAAGGCGACCGGCCGTCAAAGCGCACGGCGCAGGTCATGGCCTCCGCCGCGGCCTTCGTGGCCGGATTCATCACCGTCTTTACGATCCTGGGCGCCACCGCTTCGGCCCTGGGCCAGGCCATGGCGGAGCACTTCGATATTCTTGCCTACATCGCTGGCGCGGTGCTGATCCTGCTCGGCCTGCACTATGTCGGGCTCCTGAAGATCCAGTGGCTCTACCGCGAACTCCGCTTCCATCCGGAGAGCAAGAAGGCCGGCCTGATCGGCTCCTTCTTCGTGGGGCTCGCCTTCGCGTTCGGCTGGACTCCCTGTGTCGGGCCGGTGCTGGCGGGCATCCTGATGCTGGCGGGCACCGAACAGTCCATCGCCGAGGGCACGGGCCTGCTGCTGGCCTATGGGCTTGGCATCGGCGTGCCCTTCCTGGCCGCCGCCTACTTCGCCGGACGCTTCATGGGCTTCGCGCAGAAGTTCCGGCGGCATCTGCCGATGGTGGAGCGGGTGCTGGGCGTGCTGCTGATCCTGACGGGCATTCTGTTCATGACCAACGGCATGGCGACCATCGCCTACTGGATCCTTGAGGCCTTTCCCTCGTTGGGGCGGATCGGCTGATCAGCCGAAACGGAAGAAGATCAGGTACTGGGCCGAACGCAGTTCGCGCAGCACGTTGATGATGCGCGCCGGGCTCTGTTCCAGGACGCCCCGCCGCAGCGGCGGCATGCCTTCATAGAAGATATCGAACAGACGGCGGAACTCCGGGTCCTGGCGCAGCTCTGGCGAGGCCATGGCTTCGCAGCGGCTGGCCTCGTACTCCACGATCGCGGCCCTGGAGACGATTTCCACCTGCGAGTCTATCTGGCCCAAGTCGGGCATGGCGTGGCGGTAGACCCAGAGAACGTCCATCGCCGCGGAGAACTCGCGCAGACAATCCGCCAGCAGATAGATCCCGTTGCGCCGCCGCAGGTCGCTCATCGCGGCGTGCAGCGGCTTCAGCAGTTCGCGCGCCGTCTCCGGATCGCCGGAGTCGATAGCGGCGAGCGCGGCGGCCGCGTCCTCGCCGATCCGCTCCAGCACCGTCGGGTAGGAGGGGTCCTCCGCAAAGGCGTCGGGCGGATTGGACCCGAAGCGCGCCTCCAGCGCCGCCCAGGCCTCCACCATCCCCTCCAGCTCAAAAGCCGCTGCGTCGAGATTTTCCGTGCGCAGATAAGAGCGTGCGGTGCGGTAGGGGCCGAAGGCTTCGGCAGTTGCTTCGTGGAAGGATTGCAGTTCCGAAGTTTGAGCGCGAGCCGGTCCGCTGAAGGCGGCGACCAGCGAGAGAGCGGCGAACAAACCGACGGCGACGCGGGGCAAGGTCATTTCCGAGGGCCTCCTCCGGCATTCGTATTGTGCTATTCGCAATATTGAATACAATACGTCCAAACGCTCGGGAGGTAAACGCCATGATCACGCGCCGCGCGCTTTTGAAAGATATCGGGGTTTCCGCCCTGGCCCTCGGGGCCGCCGGCGGCTTGGCGCAGCGCGCCTGGGCGGAGGAGCCGATCCTCACCGAGGATGGCCTTTATCGTCAGCCCTGGTTCCTGGAGAGCTTTCTGGAACTGGCCGACGACCTTGAGACCAGCGCCTCCTCGGGCAAGCGCTTTGCCGTGATGTGGGAGCTCAAGGGCTGCCCCTATTGCAAGGAGACGCACTTCGTGAACTTCGCGGATCCCGCGATCAACGACTACGTGCGCAGCAACTTCGACATCCTGCAGCTCAATATCATCGGCTCGCGCCGGGTGCTCGACTTCGATGGCGAAGAGCTGGCGGAGAAGGACCTCGCCCAGAAGTACGGCGTGCGCTTCACCCCCTCCTTCCAGTTCTTCCCGGAGAGCGCCGAGGGCCTGGCCGATCTGGCTCCCCGAGAGCGGGAGGTCGCGCGCCTGCAGGGCTACATGAAGCCCGAGCACTTCCTCGCCATGTTCAAGTACGTGGAAGCGGGCGCCTACGACGACATGAGCTTCCGCGAGTACCTGCGCCAGCAGGTCTAGGTCGAGGGAAACCAGCACTCGACGGCCTTTCAGGCCGTCGCGACACGAGAGTAATTTTATTGCTTTCGCAGTGCAGCATGCGTACACATAGAAAAACTCATATAAATGAATTGATTTATCTGTGTCTCACCGATAGGCTCTCCCGAGAGGCTGGGTAGAGCTTGGGGGATACCTCCTTCTCGCCGTCCCAGTCCGCTTTCGAGGCCTGCTGCCGAGCAACTCCGGCGGCTTCAACAGACCCCGCAGACAAGACAGGAGAGGGGCGGCAGGCGCAACGGTCGCGAAAGAGACCGAACCGGAGGGAGGAAGTCCGAGAATGGTCCGCAAGACCCTTACAATCACCGCGGGGGCGCTGGCCGCTCTGCTGTTCACGGGGCAGCAGGGCAGCGCGGAAGGCGTTTCCTATCAGGTGGTCGAGATGTCGATCCCCAAGCCGCTCACCGATGAAGCCGGCGACCCGCAGCGCGGGCGCGAGGTGGCGATCGGGCGCAAGCTGGGCAACTGCCTCGCCTGCCATCAGGTCAGCGATATTCCAGAAGAGCAGTTCCACGGAGAGGTGGGCCCGCCGCTGGACGGAGTCGCCGAGCGCTGGGATGAAGGCCAGCTTCGCCTGATCGTGGCGAACTCCAAGGCCGTATTCGAGGGCACGATCATGCCCGCCTTCCTGAAGACGGAAGGTTTCTACCGTAACCAGGACAAGTTCGAGGGTAAGTCCATCCTGACCGCTCAGCAGGTCGAGGACGTGGTCGCTTACCTCAAGACCCTTAAGTGAGGAACCAGTTCATGGAAAATCTCAATCGACGCCAAGTGATGGTGCTGGCCGTCGGCGCGGCCGCGGTCACCGCCCTTGGCCTGCCGAAGGGCCTGCTCGCCGGTCGCGAGGAGGCCATGGCCCAGGTCATGGAGTTCACGGGCGGCGCGACACCCAGCGAGGGTGGCGTCACGCTCGACATGCCGGAGATCGCAGAGAACGGCAACACAGTGCCGCTCAGCGTCTCGGTCGACACGCCGCAGACCGCGGACGAACACGCGCAGTCAGTCATGATCCTGGCCGCGGGCAACCCGAACCCGGGCGTGGCCACCTTCAACTTCACGGAGTTGAGCGGTGTCGCCGAGGCCACCACGCGCATGCGTCTGGCCGGCACCCAGGACGTCATCGCCGTCGCCAAGATGAACGACGGCTCCTTCCGCATGACCGAGACGGTGGTGAAAGTGACCATCGGCGGCTGCGGCGGTTGAACGAGATATTCAGGAGGGTATGAGATATGGCTACCCCTAGGCCCCGCGTGAAAGTGCCGAGCAAGGCCGCGCCCGGAGAGATCGTCGAGATCAAGACCCTGATCTCCCACACCATGGAATCGGGTCAGCGCAAGGATAAGGAAGGCAACGTTATCCCGCGCATGATCATCAACAAGTTCAGCTGCAGCTTCAACGGCAAGCCGGTCTTCTCTTGCGACATGCTGCCGGCCATTGCCGCCAACCCCTACATGCAGTTCTCGGCCAAGGTCGAGGAAAGCGGCACCTTCGAGTTCCGCTGGGATGAGGATGGCGGCGAGGTTTACACCACGACCTCCGACATCACGGTCGGCTAACCGAGACGGGAAAGCCCCGCCTCCTCCGTGAGCGCGGGGCAAAGGGAGGAAACGTCACAATGATCAACAACGTCAGTAGCAAACTGAGCTTCGCGGCATCGCTGCTCGCGCTCGGCCTGATCGCCGGGACGGCAGCGGCCCAGGAGTTGGTGCGCTCGGATGTCACCATCCCCTACCGCGAAGGCAACTATGTCTCCATCAAGCCGGCGCATCCTGAGAACCCGCTCAGCGAGGTGATCTCTGGCAACGAGTTCCGCACCGCGGAGACTCGCGAGCAGAACGCCGATGAGTTCCAGAACCCGGGCTACCTCCTCGTCGAGGAGGGCGCGCGGCTTTGGGAGATGGCCGACGGCACGGAGACTAAAGCTTGTGCCGACTGCCACGGCGACGCCGCCGATTCCATGTCCGGAGTCGGAGCGTCCTATCCCAAGTGGGACGAGAAGGCGGGTCAGCCTCTGGCTCTCCAGCAGCGCATCAACAGCTGCCGCGAGAACAACATGGGCGCCGAAGCCTGGGACTGGGAGTCGGGCGACATGCTGTCCATGGTCTCCTTCGTGAAGAACCAGTCTCTGGGTCAGCCCATGAAGCTGGACTTCAGCCAGGGCGACATGGAGACCTGGCGCAAGAAGGGTGAAGAGCTCTACTACACCCGCGTCGGCCAGCTCGACATGGCCTGCTCCAACTGCCACGAGGACAACTACGGCAACTTCATCCGCGCCGACATGCTGTCCCAGGGTCAGATCAACGGCTTCCCGACCTACCGCTTCAAGTGGCAGGGCGTGGGCTCTCTGCATCGCCGCTTCGTCGGCTGCATGCGCAACATCCGGGCCGAGCCTTATAAGCGCGGGTCGGACGAATACGTGGCGCTGGAGGTCTACCTCTCCTGGCGCGGCGAAGGACTGCCGCTGGAATCCCCGTCAGTCCGCAACTGATGTGATGGCGCCCCGCCGCGAGGGAGCGGCGGGGTGCCTCACCCTTTTGATCAACGGAATTAGGTTTATGAGGGCGCGGCATAAAGCCACCGCCAATGGGTGAAACGTTTCCCCGTTCCCGGAGTCTCCAGAATGCTGTCCAGACGCGATTTTCTTCAGGTTTCCGCAGCCGCCGCCACGCTCATGAGCGGGCTTCAGCCCTTGGGCCGTCAAGCCGCCGCGCAGGCGATCACCCAGGATAGCCTTCTGGAGTTCGAAGCGCTGGGCAACGTCACGCTGCTGCACATCACCGACATTCACGCCCAATTGGTGCCGCTCTATTTCCGCGAGCCTTCCATCAATCTGGGTGTGGGCGAGCTTGCCGGCGTCCCGCCGCACCTGACCGGCATGGACTTCCTGGAGCGCTACAACATCAAGGAAAAGTCGCCCAAGGCCTATGCCCTCTCCTCCACCGACTTTACCGAGCTGGCGCGCAGCTACGGCCGGGTCGGCGGCGTCGACCGGCTGGCGACCCTGATCAAGGCGATCCGCAGCGAGCGCGAGGGCAAGACGCTCTTCATGGACGGCGGCGACACCTGGCAAGGCTCCTACAGCTCGCTTCAGACCGGCGGCGAGGACATGGTCCGGGTGATGAACCTGCTGGGTCCTGAGGCCATGACCGCCCACTGGGAGTTCACCTACGGTCAGGACCGGGTCATGGAGCTGCTCGAGCAGGTGGAGTTCGACTTCCTCTGCGGCAACGTGCGCGACACCCTCTGGGACGAGAAGGTCTTCGACGCCATTTCCTATTACGACCGGGGCGGCGTGAAGGTCGCGGTGATCGGCCAGGCCTTCCCCTACACCCCGATCGCCAATCCGCGCTACCTGATCCCCGACTGGTCCTTCGGGATCCGCGAGGAGGACGTGCAGGCGCACATCGACGAGGCCCGCGCCGAGGGCGCCCAGCTCGTCGTGCTGCTGTCCCACAACGGCTTCGACGTGGACCGCAAGCTCACGTCGCGGGTGCAGGGGCTGGACGTGGTCCTGACCGGCCACACCCACGACGCCCTGCCCGCGGTGGAGATGGTCGGCAAGACCCTGCTGGTCGCTTCGGGCAGCCACGGCAAGTTCCTTTCCCGCCTCGACCTGGATGTCGGGCCCGAGGGGGTGAAGGACTTCAACTACCGCCTGATCCCGGTCTTCTCGGACGTGATCCAGCCGGACGCCGAGATGGCCGCTCTCGTCGAGGAGGTGCGTGCGCCCTTCAAATCGGAGATCGAGCGCGAGCTGGGCACGACCGATTCCCTGCTCTACCGCCGCGGCAACTTCAACGGCACCTTCGACGACCTGATCTGTCAGGCGCTCTTGCAGGAGCGCGACGCCGAGATCGCGCTGTCGCCCGGCTTCCGCTGGGGCGCGACGCTCCTCCCGGGGCAGGCGATCACGGTGGACGATGTCTTCACCCAGACCTCCATCACCTACCCAAACGCCTACCGCCAGCAGATGAAGGGCGAGTTCCTGAAGACCATCCTGGAGGACGTCGCCGACAACCTCTTCAACCCCGACCCCTACTACCAGCAGGGCGGGGACATGGTGCGCGTCGGCGGCATGGGCTACCGCATCGACATCAACAAGCCGATCGGCAGCCGCATTTCCGACATGACGCTTTTGAAGACGGGCGAGCCGATCGACCCGGCGCGCGACTACACCGTCGCCGGCTGGGCCAGCGTGAACGAAGGCACGGAAGGCCCGCCGGTCTACGACGTCGTGACGCAATACATCGAGAAGCAGGGCAGCGTTTCAGTGCCCCCCAACCAATCGGTGAAGATCGTCGGCGCGTGACAGCCCGACCCGAACCGGCCGAAGAGCTTGAGATAAGGACTTGAGGACCATGAGCGAGATTTCAAAAACTTCCTCCCGCCTCCCTGTGGCGAAAGTGGCGACCCGGCGAGGCTTCCTTAAGGGTGGCCTCGCCGGGGGCGCGGCCCTGGGCGGCGTGGCTTTGGGCGGCTCGGGCCTGCTGCGAGGCGCGGCGGCCGCGGAACCGGATCCGGCCATTGTCAACAAGCAGGACTGGAACCGCTACTTGGGACCGGGCGTGGAGGCCCATCCCTACGGCTCGCCCTCGCCCTATGAGGCCCACGTGGTGCGCCGCGACGTGGAGTGGCTGACGGCCTCCCGCGAGTCCTCCGTCAACTTCACGCCCCTGCACGAGTTGGACGGTTTCGTCACGCCCAACGGGCTCTGCTTCGAGCGGCACCACGGCGGCATCGCGGAGGTCGATCCCGCGCAGCACCGCCTGATGATCCATGGACTGGTGGAAAAGCCCCTGGTCTTCACCATGGACGACCTGAAGCGCTTTCCCAGGGTCAACCATTTCTACTTCCTGGAGTGCGCGGCCAATTCCGGCATGGAGTGGCGCGGCGCTCAGCTCAACGGCTGCCAGTACACCCATGGCATGGTGCATTGCGTGCAGTACACCGGCGTGCCTTTGAAGACCATCCTGGAAGAAGCCGGTCTCAAGACCAGCGCCAAGTGGCTGATGGCCGAGGGCGCGGACGCCGCGGGCATGAACCGTTCGATCCCGCTGGAGAAAGGCCTGGAAGACTGTCTGGTCGCCTTCAAGATGAACGGCGAGGCGCTGCGGCCCGAGCAGGGCTACCCCTTGCGGCTTGTGGTCCCCGGTTGGGAGGGCAACATGTGGGTCAAGTGGCTGCGCCGGATCGAAGTCGGCGACATGCCCTGGCACGCCCGCGAGGAGACCTCCAAGTACACCGACCTGATGGACGATGGCCGCGCGCGGCGCTTCACCTGGGTGATGGACGCCAAGTCGGTGGTCACCAACCCCAGCCCGCAGGCCCCGCTCCAGAACAAGGGCCAGAACATCCTTTCCGGCCTCGCCTGGTCCGGGCGCGGCGCGATCAAGCGCGTCGACGTGACCCTGGACGGCGGCAAGAACTGGGTCACGGCGGATTTGCAGGGCCCCATCCTGCCGCGCTGTCTGACCCGTTTCTACCTGCCCTTCGAATGGAACGGCGACCCGCTGCTGATCCAGTCCAGAGCGATCGACGACACCGGCTACATTCAACCCACCAAGGACGAGTTGCGCGCCGTGCGCGGCACCAACTCGATCTACCACAACAACGGAATCCAGACTTGGCACGTCCGTAAAGACGGGGAGGTCGAAAATGTCGAAGTCTCTTAAGGCAACCGCTCTCCTGTCCGCCGCAGCGCTGGCCCTCACCTTCTCCCTCTCGCTGTCAGGCGCCCGGGCGGCCGAGGGCTATGGATTGGGCCGCGAGGCCCTGCCGGAAGAAGTCGAGGCCTGGGACATCGATATCCGGCCCGACGGAAAGGGCCTGCCCGAGGGCAGCGGGACGGTGGCGGAAGGCGAGCAGCTCTTCGCCGACAACTGCGCCTTTTGCCACGGAGATTTCGGCGAGGGCATCGACCGTTGGCCCGTGCTGGCGGGCGGTTTCGACTCGCTCAACGGCACGAACCCGGTGAAGACGATCGGCTCCTACTGGCCCTATCTCTCTACGGTCTACGACTACATCTACCGCGCCATGCCCTTCGGCAACGCGCAGTCGCTGGAGCCCGATCAGGTCTACGCGATCACCGCCTACATCCTCTACCTCAACTATCTGATGGAAGAGGACGGCGAATTGAGCCGCGAGAACTTCACCGACATCACCATGCCCAACGAAGAGAACTTCTTCATGGACCCGCGACCCGACGTGCCGACGCTGGCCCAGGGCGAACCCTGCATGACCGACTGCAAGGGGAGCGTGGAGATCCTGAACCGCGCACGCATCCTGGACGTCACGCCGGAAGAAGGCGAAGGCTCGGGTCAAGTGGATTAAAGCGGGAAGCCGCTCACAGGATAGAGCCGCACGGCGAGAGCTCCGAGGGCTGGGGAAACGATCCCCCAGCCCTCTTTCTTTTATCCCGCCGCCTTCCACTTGATGTTGCAGCCGATCGACGGCTTCTGGTCCTCAGAGGGGCGCTGGCCGGAGAGAAGAGCCTCGATGGCCGCGCGCAGGTCCGCGCCCGTCACCGGCTTGCCGTCACCCGGCCGGCTGTCGTCGAACTGGCCGCGGTAGGCCAGCCGGCGCTCCCGGTCGAAGAGGAAGAAGTCCGGCGTACAGAGCGCGCCGTAGGCCCGCGCGGTTTCCTGACTTTCATCGTAGAGGTAGGGGAAGACGTAGCCGAACTGCTCGGCTTCCTCGGCCATCTTCTCCGGGGCGTCGGCGGGGTGGCTTTCTATGTCGTTGGCGCTGATCGCCACGCTCTCCAGTCCCCTGGGCTTCATCTCACGCGTCAAGGCGGCCAGGGCCGGCTTCAAGTGCTTCACGAAGGGACAGTGATTGCACATGAAGACGACAAGCAGCGCCTCTCCCCCCTCGAAGTCGGAGAGCCGCCAAAGATCGCCGGAGGGGTCCGGCAGCGTGAAGTCGGGCGCTTTCGTGCCAAGCTCGATCATCCTGCTTTCGGTCAGGGCCATGCTGTCCTCCTTTCCGGCTGCGTCTTGGCCGTTTGCTTTGTGTTAACGCCTCTCTGTGTCATCTTAGTGATATGGAATTGTCAAAGAGAGGTTCCATTGCGCGTTGGGGGCTGGGCGCAAGCAAGGGACCCGGAAGAGACCATCCTCCCCTCCACAGGCGAAAGCTGCGGCCCGGGCCGCTCTTCCTCCTCATTCTGTTTTGCGCCGTCTGCCTGACGCTGCCCTCTGCTCTGCCATCCCGACCACCTTCCGCCTGGGCGCAGGACGCGGCTGAACAGGACCAGCCCGTCTCGGACCAGGAAGAGGTTATCGCCGCCGCGCTGGAGCCGCAGGACGTCAGCCTGGCTGAGATCGTGGAGCGCGGCATGCTGCGCATGGCGATCCCCTACAATCCCATCTACTTCTCCTACGATGGGGAGAAGATGATCGGCTTCGCGGTCGAGCGGGCCCATCAGTTCGAGAAGTTTCTCGCCGCCTCCCTTGGCAAGCGCATCGATGTGATCCTGGTCCCTCTGCCGCGCGATCAGCTTCTGGAAGCGCTCATCGAAGGCTCGGTCGATATCGTCGCGGCCAATCTCACCATCACGCCCGAGCGCGCAGAGCGCGTCGCCTTTTCCGACGCCATACTCCGGGATGTCGCCGAGCTCGTGGTCACGGGACCAGCCGCCGGAAAGGTTGAGAGCTTCGACGATCTCGCTCGCGTGGGAGTCTTCCTGCGCCCTTCCAGTTCCTACTACGGCCACATGCAGGCCCTGAACGAACGCCGCCAGGCCGACGGGCGAAAGCCGATCCCCATCACCGAGGCGGATGAACGGCTGGAGGACTACGACCTGCTCGACCTCCTGCATGCCGGCACCATCAAGGCCATCGTGGTCGATCATCACAAGCTGGAGCTCTGGACGCAGGTCTTCGACAAGATCACCGTCCATGAGGACCTGGCCGTGAACCGGGGCGGCGAGATCGCCTGGGCGCTGCGCAAGGACACCCCCAAGCTGATGGCCGAGGTGAACCGCTTCTTGAAGGGAATCAAGGAGGGCTCGCTGGTCGGCAACATCCTGCTGAACCGCTATCTGGGGTCGGCGAACTGGATCGAGGACATCCGCGCTGAGAAGGATCACGAGAACTTCAACAAGATCAAACCGGTCATCGAGAAGTACGCCGATCTCTATCAGTTCGACTGGCGCATGATCTTCGCTCAGGCCTATCAGGAATCGAAGCTCGATCATTCGAAGAAGAGCCCGGCGGGCGCGGTCGGCGTCATGCAGATTCTGCCCTCCACCGCCGCCGACCAGAACGTCGCGATCGAAAACGTCGGAGATTTGGAAAGCAACGTCCACGCCGGTGTGAAGTACCTGCGCTTCCTGCGCGAGCGCTACTTCGACAGGCCGGAGATAGCGGCGCTGGACGAGGTGCTCTTCTCCCTCGCCGCCTACAACGCCGGCCGCGCCAACATTGCTCGCGCCCGGGACACCGCGCAGAGCATGGGCCTGGACCCCAACGTCTGGTTCTCCAACGTCGAGGTCGCCGCCGCCCGCGTGATCAGCCGCGAGCCGGTCATCTACGTGCGGAACATCTACAAGTACTATGTGTCCCTGACCTTGATGGACCTGAAGGACAGCGACGCGCCGATCCTCGCCGACCAGGACGGCGCCCCGGCGCAGGAAACCGAGGCGCTGAGCGAAACAGCCGCCACTGAGCCTGAACCCATGCCCGAGCCAGAGGCTTCGCCCAAACCCGCGCCGGAAGCGGCCAAGAAGCTCAGCGTCGTTGAGAAGACCAAGGCGGCGGTCGCCGGACGTGACGTCACGAATGCCAGCGCCGAGCCGAAAGCCTCCAGCATGCTTCAACCGCTGGAGGCCGCGATGGTCACCGCCGCTGCGATCCTGGTCGCCCTTGTCGCCCTGGTGATCGTGCGGCGCCGGCAAAACAGCGGCGGGCATTAGCGGATTTTTGGCGCGCCTGGGCGCGACGTCTCTGCGGCGGTGCTTTACGCCTCTTCACTCGAAAACCTTCAACCGAGACCCTCACCGACGCGCGGGAGACCCCTTTTCATGGCGCAACCCAACATCCTCGTCATCATGTTCGATCAGGCCACCGGCACGCTCTTTCCCGACGGGCCGGCCGACTGGCTGCACCTGCCGAACCTGCGCCGCCTGGCGGGGAACTCCCTGCGCTTCAAGAACGCCTACACCGCCTCCCCGCTCTGCACGCCGGCGCGCGGCTCCTTCATGACCGGCTGCCTGCCGTCGCGCACGGGCATCTACGACAACGCCGCCAACTTTCCCGCCGACATGCCGACCTTCGCGCATCATCTGCGTCGGGCCGGGTATCAAACCGCCCTGTCGGGCAAGATGCACTTCGTCGGCCCGGATCAGCTCCACGGCTTCGAAGAACGGCTCACCACGGACATCTACCCCGCCGACTTCGGCTGGACGCCCGATTATCGCAAGCCCGGCGAGCGCATCGACTGGTGGTACCACAACATGGGGTCGGTCACCGGCTCGGGCATCGCCGAGATCTCCAACCAGATGGAGTTCGACGACGAGGTCGCCTATCAGGCCAAGCGCAAGCTCTACGATCTGGCGCGGGGCAAGGACGAGCGTCCCTGGTGCCTGACGGTCAGCTTCACCCACCCGCACGATCCCTATGTCGCGCGGCGGCGCTTCTGGGATCTCTATGAAGACTGCGATCACCTGGAGCCCGAGACCCCGCCCATTCCCTATGACCAGCAAGACCCGCACGCGCAGCGCATCTTCGACGCCAACGACTGGCGCAACTTCGACATCAGGGAAGAGGACGTGCGCCGCTCCCGCCGCGCCTACTTCGCCAACCTCAGCTACCTGGACGAGATGGTGGGGGACCTGCTGGACACGCTGGAGCGCACCCGGCAGGAGGCCGCGATCCTGTTCACCGCCGACCACGGCGACATGCTGGGAGAGCGCGGGCTCTGGTTCAAGATGTGCTTCTACGAGGGCTCGGCGCGCGTGCCCATGATGATCTCCGCCCCCGGACTTGAGCCGGGCCTGGTGGAGACGCCCGCGTCCCTGATCGACGTCGCGCCCACGCTCTGCGATCTGGCGGGGATCGCGGCGGAGGAGGTGGATCCCTGGGTCGAAGGCGAAAGCCTGCTGCCGCTGGCCAGGGGCGCTGCGCGCCGGACGACGCTGGCCATGGAGTATGCGGCCGAGGCCTCCTACGCTCCGCTGGTCTCGCTGCGCAAGGGCCCCTGGAAGTACAACCGCTGCAGCCTCGACCCCGACCAGCTCTTCAATCTGGAGGACGACCCGCGCGAGCTGACCAACCGGGCAGAGGACCCGGCGGCGGCGCAGGCCCTCGCCGACCTGCGCGCCGAGGCCGACGCCCGCTGGGACCTGACGCGCTTCGACGCCGAGGTCCGCGCCAGCCAGGCGCGCCGCTGGGTGGTCTACGAAGCCCTGACCCAGGGCGCCTACAACGCCTGGGACCATCAGCCGATCGAAGACGCGAGCGAGCGCTTCATGCGCAACCACATGGACCTCAACGTGGTGGAAGAGAACCAGCGCTTCCCACGCGGCGAATAGGGGGCGGCCGATGAAGGAGTTCGAGGGCAAGCGCGTCTTGATCACGGCGGGAGCCGCTGGGATCGGCCTCCACCTGGTGCAGCGCTTTCTGGCGGAGGGCGCCAGGCTCGCCGTTGCGGATGTCGCGGAGGCGGACCTGGCCGCCTTGCCGGAGGCCGTTCTGGGCTATCGCTGCGATGTTTCGAACGAAAGCGAGGTGGATGTCCTTTTCGACGGCGTGGCGCGGGACCTCGGCGGCCTCGACATCCTGATCAACGGGGCGGGCATCGCAGGCCAGACCGCCAGCATCGAAGAGAGCGACCCGGCGCGCTGGCGTCACTGCATCGAGATCAACCTGACCGGCAGCTACCTCTGCCTGCGGCGGGCTCTGCCCTTGCTGCGCGCGTCGGGCGGGGGCGCGGTGGTCAACTTCTCCTCTACCGCCGGGCTGTTCGGATACCCCTACCGCTCGCCCTACTGCGCGGCCAAGTGGGCGGTGATCGGCCTGACCAAGACCGCCGCGCAGGAAGCGGGCCCCGACGGGGTTCGCGTGAATGCCATCTGTCCGGGCGCCGTCGAGGGGGAGCGCATGGACCGGGTGGTGGCCGCCGAGGCGGCAGAGAAAGGCGTGAGAGAAGCGGAGATCCGGGCCGCCTATACCGCCGGATCAAGCCTGAAACGCTGGGTCAGCGCCGATGATGTCGCCGACAGCGTGCTCTTCCTCTGCTCGGACCGCGCCAAGCTGATCTCCGGTCAGGCGATCAGCGTCGATGGCAATACCGAGACCTTCTGATTCCGGACGGGTAGAGGGACCGGTTGCATGAAAATACCGGGAAACCCCTTCAATAGTTTGACCGCAGACCAAACCGGCGCAAAGATGCGCCATTAAAGAAAACAGGGAGCGTCAAGAAATGACCTACAATGAAATCAAGCAACTCTACATGGCGCGGAAGATCGACCGCCGCAGTTTCCTGGCGGGCGCCGCCGCCGTTGGCGCGCTTGGCGCCGCCTCCACCTTCACCGCCGGTAACGCCATGGCCCAGATGCCGAAGAAGGGTGGCTCCTTCCGGATCGGCAAGGCACACGGCCAGACCACCGACACGCTCGACCCCGGCACCTCAGAGAACGGCTTCACCACGCCGTTGCTCCATGGCATCTACAGCTACCTGACCATGGTCGGCGTTGACGGCTCCGTGCAGCCCGATCTTGCGGAAAGCTGGGAAGCTTCGGACGATGCCTCGGTCTGGACCTTCAACATTCGCCAGGGCGTCACGTTCCACGATGGCCGCCCGCTGACCGTCGAAGACGTGATCGTTTCGATCAACCACCACCGCGGCGCGGATTCCACCTCCGCGGCGGGCCCGATCGTGAAGCCGATCCAGAACATCCGCTCGGACGGTCCGACCAAGGTCGTCTTCGAGCTGGAAGCCGGAAACGCCGACTTCCCCTACATCCTGACCGACTACCACCTGCCGATCGGCCCGGCCAAGGACGGCAAGCTCGACTGGAAGGCGGGCAACGGCACAGGCGTCTACAAGCTGGATGAGTTCAAGCCCGGCATCAGCGCGGCCTTCACGCGCAACGAGAACCACTGGGATCCGGACCGTGGCTTCTTCGATGACGTCACCATGCTCTCGCTGGTCGACCTGAACGCGCGCACCACGGCGCTGGTTTCCGGCGAGGTGCACGCCATCGACCGCCTGGACCTGAAGACCGTCGGCCTCTTGGGCCGCCGCCCGGGCATCAACATCAACTCGGTCGCGGGCACGCAGCACTTCACCTTCGCCATGTCCTGCAACCAGGACCCCTACACCGACGTGAACGTGCGCCGCGCGCTGAAGTACGCCATCAACCGCGAGGAGATGGTCGAGAAGATCCTGTTCGGTTACGGCTCGGTCGGCAACGACCACCCGATCGGCCCGGGCCAGCGCTTCTACAACGACCAGATGGCGCAGACCTCCTACGATCCGGACAAGGCCAAGTTCTACCTGAAGGAAGCCGGCATGGATTCTCTCAAGGTGAAGCTCTCGGCCTCCGATGCCGCCTTCGGCGGCGCGGTCGACGCAGCGGTGCTCTATCAGAACTCCGCCATGAAGGCCGGGATCGACATCGAGGTGGTGCGCGAGCCCAACGACGGCTACTGGTCCGACGTCTGGATGGTGAAGCCTTTCTCCGCGGTTTACTGGAGCGGCCGTCCCGTCGAGGATCAGATGTTCAGCACCGCCTATCAGTCCGGCGTGGCCTGGAACGACACCTTCTGGTCGAACGAGCGCTTCGATGAGTTGCTCGTGATGGCCCGCGCCGAGCTCGTTGAGGAGCGGCGCCGGGAGATGTACTTCGAGATGCAAGAGATCGTGAACCAGGACGGCGGCGCCGTCATTCCCATGTTCGCCAACTACGTCTTCGCCACTTTGGACGAGGTGAACACAGGTGATCTCGCCTCTAACCAGGACGTCGACGGCGAGCGCTGGATGGAGCGTTGGTCCTTCGCCTAAAGGCCTGACGGTCAAGCCGTCAAGCAACTGAAAGCGCCCCGCCGGACGGCCTCCGGCGGGGCGCTTTTCATTTGGCCAAGGCACGGGCTACCGCGGCGCGGCGCTCAAGCGAGATATGACTCAAGCAGCTATAGGCTTTAAGCTTCCCGCCCATCCTGACGACGAACTGGACGGAAAAGGGAGAAAGCATCATGGCAGACAACGTCTATTCCGTGTCCGAAGTGGTCGGCACCTCCAAGACCTCCATCGAAGACGCCATCAACGGCGCCGTCACGACAGCCGCGCGCAAGCTGAAGAATCTCGACTGGTTCGAGGTGAAGGAGATACGCGGCCACCTCGACGATCAGAAGGTGGCGCACTACCAGGTGGTCGTGAAGATAGGCTTCCGCTACGAAGACAGCTGACCCGGGCGCGGGTTCACACCGCCGCGGCCAGCAGGAGCAGGATGAACCAAAGCATCCTCTCGATGTTGCGCTCCAGGCTGAAGGTGAACCAGGCGAGGCTTTGACGGCCGGCGCCTGACTTCGCCGGTCGCTCCGCGAGCTGCGCGGGCAGGTGGGCCGGCGGCGGCTCGCTCGTCTGCATCTCAAGAGTCTCGGGTTCAGCGGCCTTGGCTTTGGGGGTTCTGCCGCTGGATCCGCTTGGCGCTTCTGCATTGCTCATGACATACGATCCTTTCTCCCAGACAGCCGGCGCGCAACTCTTGCTTGGCCGCGGCGACGGCGCTCCCAAGTAGTTAATATGTATCGATGGACGGAAATTAACATGGCTGGCTGGGAAGATATAAGGCACCGGCCTGCGGTGGTCGCCCTCAGGGACTTCAAGCCCACCAGGGAGAAACTCTTCGCGTTCGCGGACCTGAGCGCTCTGACCTGCCCAAGTTTTCATTTGCTTATCGCTCAGAAAACGCCGATTTTGCGCGCCCATGTCTGAAACCACGCCCCCTGCCGCAGCGTCGGACTCCAGGTTGCGCCGCAAGCGGCCCTTCGCGCGCTATTTCAAGTATCCCGCCGAGGCCTTGGCCTTCGGTTTGTGGATGGGCTTGATGCGTCTGCTGCCGGTAGACCGGGCCTCGCGCATCGGCGGGTCCTTGGCGCGGCGGATCGGCCCTCACATGGGTGCTTCCAAGCGCGTCGAGCGTAACCTGAAACTGGCCTTGCCCGATCTGGACGCCGCCGGGCGCGGCCGGATTCTGCTCCAGGTCTGGGAAGAACTGGGCCGCACGGCGGCGGAGTATCCGCACCTGACGGCCATATCGAAGCCCGAGAACAGGCGCATCCTCTTCGAGGGCGTGGAGAAAATTACTGAGGCCACGGCGGGCGGCAAAGGCGCGCTGCTCGTCTCGGGCCATTTCGCGAACTTCGAGATCTTGAACGTCGCGGGCTCGCGCCTCTTCGACCCCTTCCTCGGGGTGATCCGGACACCCAACAACAAGCATGTCTCCGACAGCCTCGAGCGGATGCGGGGCGGCTCCGGCGGCGTGCGCATCGCCAAGAAGGACAGGCGGCTGCTGCCCGAGATCACGAAGGTGATCCGCCGGGGCGGCTGCGTGGGCATCCTGGTCGATCAGAAGCTGACCGGCGGTCTGATGATCGACTTCATGGGACATGCCGCCGAAACCACCCAGGCCCCGGCGCAGCTCGCCTTGCGGCTCGATTGCCCGGTCTTCGTTCTGAACCTGGAACGCCTTGAGGACGCCCGCTTCAAGATAACCGTGACCGATCCGATCTTGCCCGACCGCGAGGCGCCGCGCGCCGAACAGATCCAGCAGATCACGCGCCAGATCAACGACAAGCTAAGCGGTTTCGTGCGCGAGAACCCCGGCAACTGGTTCTGGCTGCACCGCCGCTGGCCCAAGGCCGCCTACGGCGCGCTGCAGCGGGAAAACGCCTGACCCCCCTTTCCGCCGCCGGCAGCGAGCACTCTCTCTATCGTTGCGTTATTTCATATATACCCGGTTTGATTTAAGCTCCTCTTGCCCAATCAGGGCGGCGGCTTTGTCCGGGAGAGGGGATTGTCGGATCATCGTAAGATTTCTGATGGCGGTGGCCTGGAGGCGACGGCGGCGCGCTCGGGCGGGCTTTCGGCATCTGACGGCGCCCGGGACTCGGCGCCGGGTCAGGACCTGCGCGACGCTTTGAAGGCGAGCGAGGCCGAGAACGAGAGGCTGCGCCAGCAGCTTGCGCGGCTTCATGCCCAGGAACCGCTCCTGCAAGCGCTCGACACCTTGGCCGAGGCCATTGTCATCTACGACAGCGACGGCAGGCTGATCGCCTGCAACGAAAACTTCCGGCAGCTCTACGGCTATTCCGAGCAGGAGGCCCGGCCCGGCGTGCACTTCTCCGAACTGGGCCGGATCGACGTGGAGCGCGGCAACGTCTCCATCGGCAAGCAGTTCGAGGATAAGGACGACTACCTGCAGCACAAGGCGCAGTACCGGGAGCGGCTGGAGGGCTCCTTCGTGGTGGAGCTCAAGGACGGGCGTTGGATACGCACCACCGACCGGCGCACCTCCGACGGCGGCTTCGCCAGCGTCCAGATCGACGTGACGGAGATCAAGGCGCTGGAACAGCAGATGCGCCACATGGCCTTGCACGACGAGTTAACGGGCCTTGCCAACCGCCGCCTCTTCGCCGAACAGGGGGGCCACGTCCTGGCAACGGCTCAGCGCAACGGCGCGCCTTGTTCCCTGCTCTACATCGACATCGACCGTTTCAAGGCGATCAACGACGGCCACGGTCATTCGACCGGGGACGCGCTGCTGGCGGCGGTCGCCGGGAGAATGCGGGCGCGCCTCAGGGCATCAGACCTGATCGCGCGCTTCGGCGGAGATGAGTTCGTGGTCCTCCTGCCCTCGACAGGCAAGAGTCGGGCCGGTCTGGTGGCCCAGACCCTGATCGAGGTGCTGAGCGAACCCTTCCTCATCGGAGAGGTCCGTCTACCCGTCAGCGCCAGCATCGGGATCGCCGAGTTCCCTGACACGGCCCAGGACCTGGAAGGCTTGCTGAGCAGGGCCGACGAAGGCCTCTACAGAGCCAAGAAGGAAGGCCGCAACCGGTGGCGCGAAAGCGCAAGCGACTAGGGCCCCAGGGTCTCGATCCGATAGAGCTTCCCCTCGATGGAGATCACGAAGCGCCGGTTGCCGGCCTCCCGATGCGCCTTCAAGCGCGGCCCTAGGTCGTCGTCCGCGTAGCGCAGGTAGCTGCCGGTGCTGGAGTCGACCTCCTTGCCGGGTTCCGCGACGGCTTCCGCCAGATCGGTGAAGAGTCCCACCTCCAGATAGCGCGGCGGTATCTCGAAGACCGGCATGTCCTCCGGGGCCGCCTCGATCTCCTCTGCGACGATGCGCCGGCCTTTCGGCAGCAGGCCCTGAGCCTGCATCTCATCGGTGGCGCGCAGCTTTGCGGCCCCTTCTGACAGTCCCTCCGCCAGAAAGCGCTCGATAAGGGCGGCGCGCTCCGCCCGCAGCATCCGCTGCCGCTCGATGCGCTCGCGGTCGGACCGTTCAGCCACCAGGGCGTCCGGGATGCCCTCGCCGTACCAGGCATCGAAGGCCTCCGTCCGCAGCAGGACGCGCCGCGCACCGTCAGCCTCCAGAAGCAGGACGGCCGCGCCGTAACCCTCTGGACCCGGCAGGGTGATGACCTCGCGCCCGCCCATGAGGACCTCCTCCGGCGTGCCCCTGAGGCCGCGGTTGCCCTGACGCCAGTCCGGCTTACCCTCCGGGCCGAAGGGCCAGCTGGCCGAAAGCGACCAGATCTCCGAGGAGGGTACGCGGGGGATGCTCAAGCGCGCGGCGAACTCCACCCCCTCTTCGCTCGGGCGCGCAGCCGACAAGAGGTAGCTGAAGATCCGGCCCCGGTAGAAACGCAGGCTTTTGCCGATCAGCGGCGTTTCCTCCCAGACCGCAAGCCGTTCCGTGTCTCCGCTTTCGGGATCATGGCGCAGAAGCGCAATCTGGTCGGAGACGATCCGCACGTGGGCGGGCGGGGAAAAGAACTCCCATCCCAGGCCCCAGACGAACCCCCGGGTCTGGCGTTCCAGCAGGTAGATCGCTTCGCCTTGCGCATCCCAAACCGGCGAGAAATAACCCCGCTGCCGGTCGAACCCGACCAGCCCGATGGCATAGGCGGAGGCCCCAAGCAGGAGGGCGAGCGCCAGCATGAAACCGATCACGACCCGCTTGCCCATGTCCCGCCTTTCCGATTAAGGGGCAATTAAGGAAAGTTTGAGAGAGTTTTCGCCCTAAAATAGGTCCTAGAAACCGACGCTACTACAGGGAGCCCAAGACCCTCCATGGCCAAAGAAGACCGCAGACGACACGATCACGTGACCGGCTTGCCCGCCCGGGTCGAATGCATTCGCCATGTGAGCGGAGAATCCTTGAAGAGCGGTGAGTCTCCTCGTTGCCTGATCCTGGTGACGCTGGCGGAGGCAACCCACTTCAACCGGCTGCTGCGGGCGCTTGGGCAGGGATTTGCCGAAGATTTCATCCGGGCTGGCGCCGAGCGTTTCTCGCAGGTTCCCCTGATAACGGGCCCGGTCTTTCACGTCAGCGTGCTCTCCTTTGCTTTTCTGCTCCGGCTTGAGGAAGAAGCTGAGAGCGCCGCCGAGCCCAAGGTGGTGACAGCCCTGAAGCGGGCCTTCGCAGAGCCCATCCTGGTGGACGACATCCCGCTTAAAGCGCAAGTGGGGATCGGCCTGATCGCCCTCGACGACCCGGAGCGCGACCCCGCGGAATCGCTGCGCGGCGCGCTGACGGCGGCGCAGGACAGCCGCGGCAGGCTGGCGGGTTGGGCCTGGTACGATCACAAGAGCGACGCCGCCCACCAGCGCGCCTTTCGCCTGCTGACCGATCTGGCCCCGGCCATCGAAGGAGAGGGCCTGGAACTCCACTACCAGCCGCGCATCGACCTCAAGACCATGCGCTGCAGCTCCGCCGAGGCGCTGCTGCGCTGGACCCATCCGGAACTGGGTTGGATATCTCCCGGCGAGTTCATCCCGCTCGCCGAGACCACCGCCTTGATCGAGCCCCTGACCAACTGGGTGCTGGCCTCCGCCATCGAGCAGCTCCGCCTCTGGTCTGAAGCGGGCTTGGACCTGAAGGTTTCAGTCAACGTCTCGACGCGCAATCTTGCAGACCCCGGCTTCGCCCAGCGTCTCTTCGCCCTGTTGGATCGTGCGGGGGTGCCGCCTCGGCGCCTGGAGATCGAAATGACGGAGAGCGCCTTCCTGGAACATGGGCAACTGGTGCAGGCCGAGATCGCCAAGGTGCGCGCGGCGGGCATCGACGTGGCGATCGACGACTTCGGCAGCGGCTACAGCAACCTCAGCTACCTGACCAAGCTGAACGCCGGTGTGCTCAAGATCGACCAGAGCTTCGTGCGCGGCCTCGACGACGAGGGCAACCGCTTTTTGATCGACCGCATCGTCTCCATCGGTAAGGGGCTGGGCTACCGCGTGGTCGCCGAAGGCGTGGAAACGGTCGAGACCCTACAGTTCCTGCATCAGCAGGGCTGCGACGAAGCCCAGGGTTACCTTTTCGCCAAGCCCCTGGCCGTGCCGGCCTTCAGGGATTGGCTGACGGATTGGCAGGCCAGTAGGAACCTGGAGCCCGGCGCTGGCCTGACCAGGGTCGGCTGACCCGCCGCGGGCTGTCCGCTCAGGCGCGGTCGCCCCAGCGGGCTCCTCAACACAAACCCTTTAAGCATCGAAAAAACATCCCTAGGATCGCAAACGAGCCTAGCGGGAAAAACCGCTGGCCGCAGAACATAGGGAGGAACCTCAATGCGATACGATCTGATCGGACGCGGCCTTGCCGTCGCCGTCCTGATGGCTGTGCCGTTCGGCAACAGCGCTCTTAGCTTCGAACCAGAGAATCCTGAGTGCATCGCCCCGGCGAACCCGGGCGGCGGATGGGACTTCACCTGCCGTCAGGTGGGCAAGTCGCTCCAGGATCTCGGTCTCATCCCCTCCACCATGCAGGTGGTCAACCTGTCGGGCGGCGGCGGCGGTGTCGCCTTCGCCGAGGTGGTGAACAAGCGGGCCGACGACAACGACCTGATCGTCGCGGCCTCTTCGGCCACGGCGACCCGTCTGGCGCAGAACGCCTATCCGGGCAACACCATGGATCAGGTCCGCTGGCTCGGCTCCATCGGCGCCGACTACGGCGTCATCGCGGTGGCCGCCAACAGCGAGATCGACACCCTGCCCCAGCTGATGGACCGGATTAAGGCCGATCCCACCTCCATCGCCATCGGCGGCGGTTCGGCCGTCGGCGGCTGGGACCACCTCAAGGTGCTGATCGCCGCCAAGGAATCCGGCATCGACGACGTCCGTCAGGTGAAGTACATCGCCTTTGCCGGCGGCGGCGAAGCGGTGACCCAGCTTCTTGCGGGCTCGCTCCAGGCCTTCACCGGCGACCTCTCCGAGGCCCAGGGCTTCGTCGAGTCCGGCGACATCAAGGTGATTGCCCTTCTCGCTCCCGAGCGGCTCGAGGGTGAATTCTCCGGCTTCCCGACCGCGCGCGAGCAGGGCATCGACGCGATCGGCGCCAACTGGCGCGGCTTCTACGCTCCCGGCAACATGAGCGACGAGGCCTATGCCTACTGGGTGGAGCGGATCGACACGCTCTATGACACGCCCGAGTGGAAGGCGGTCATGAAGTCGAACGGCCTGGCGCCGCTCGACCTGCATGGTCCGGAGTTCCAGGAGTTCGTGGCGAACTCGGTCGACAGCATCCAGACGCTGTCGCGCGAAATCGGCATCCTGAAGTAACACAGGATCCGTTGTGGTTGGGCGGGCCCCGGCTTCTTCCGTCGGGGCCCGCCACCGCTGCGCCTCCACGGCCGGGAGAAGGGTCATGAGCGACAGGATTTTTGGGGTCATTGGGCTTACCCTGGCGGTTTTCTACGCCTGGCAGGCCACGGTCATCGAAGAGAGCTTCCTGACCGACGCCGTTGGCCCCAAGATGTTTCCCTACATCATCGCCACCCTGATGGGCGTCGCGTCGCTCTACTTCCTGCTGAAGCCCGATCCGCAGCCGCATTGGCCCAGCGCCGGCCGGCTGGCCGAGATCGCGCTGGCGGCCCTTGTCATGATCGCCTATGCGATGGCGCTGCCACAGGCGGGCTTCATCATCGCAACGGCTGTCGCTTCGGCCTATCTCACCTGGCGCCTGGGGTCAAAGCCGCTGTGGAGCGTCGTCATCGGCGTCGGCACCTCGCTCGGCATCTACGTGGTTTTCCGCTTGATCCTCGGGCTCAGTCTCGCCCGTGGACCTTTCGGCTTTTAGGGGGCGCGCGCCATGGAACTCCTCGGAAATCTGGCTGACGGCTTTGTCGTCGCCCTGACTTGGCAAAACCTGCTGCTCGCGCTCCTCGGCTGCTTCCTCGGCACGATCATGGGGGCGCTGCCGGGCCTTGGCCCATCGAACGGCGTGGCGATCCTGATCCCGCTGGCCTTCACCCTGGGCCTCGGCGCGACGCCCTCGCTCATTCTTCTGACATCGGTCTACTACGGCGCCATGTATGGCGGGCGCATCTCCTCGATCCTGCTCAACATTCCCGGCGACGAACCGGCCATGATGACCTGTCTGGACGGCTATCCCATGGCGCAGCAGGGACGCGCGGGCGAAGCCCTGGCGCTTTCCGGCGTCGCCTCCTTCGTCGGCGCCTTCTTCGCCACCTGGGGCCTGGTCCTCCTGGCCCCGCAGCTGGTCAAGGTGGCGCTGCTGTTCGGCCCGGCCGAGTACTTCGCGCTCTTCACCCTGGCCTTTGCGACCCTGGGCGGCGTCGCCGCCGCCAATCAGGCGAAATCCGCCTTTGCCGCCGCGCTTGGCCTAGGCCTCGCCATGGTCGGCGTCGACACCCAAACCGGCGTGCCCCGCTTCACCTTCGGAGAGGTGCACCTCTATGATGGCATCGACTTCCTGGTCGCCATCGTCGGACTCTTCGCGCTCTCGGAAGTTTTCGTCTTCCTGGAGCACCGGGGCACCGACGCCGACGCCGCCAACCGCCCGAAGGTCGAGATCGGCCGCATCGTGCCGAGCTGGAGCCTCATACGCTCCTGCATTCCGACCATGGGGCGCACCACCATCCTTGGATTCCTGGCGGGTGTTCTGCCGGGGGCGGGCGCCTCGCTCGGTTCCTTCATCTCCTATTCCATGGAAAAGCGGCTGGTCGACCGCAAGGGCACCTTCGGCAAGGGCGACCCGCGCGGCGTGGCCGCGCCCGAGGCCGGCAACAACGCAGCCGCCGGCGGCGCTCTCGTGCCGATGCTGGCGCTGGGCGTGCCGGGGTCGGGCACCACGGCCGTGCTGCTGGCGGTTCTGCTGGCGCTCACGATTTCGTCTGGGGCCTGATCGCCGCCCTCTTCATCGGCAACTTCATGCTACTGGCCATGAACATACCCATGGTCGGGCTCTTCACGCGGGTCCTGATGGTGCCGCCGCGCATCCTGATGCCGATCGTGGCGATGATCTCCTTCGTCGGCATCTACGGCATCTCCGGTTCCAGCTTCGACCTGCTGGTCATGGTGGCCTTCGGCGTCGGCGGCTGGATCCTGCGCAAGCTGGACGTGCCCTTGGTGCCGGTGATCCTGGGAACGCTGCTGGGCAACGAGATGGAGGTGAACTTCCGCCGCGCGGTCTCCATCGCCAACGGCGACTCCGGCGTTCTGATCGAATCGCCGCTGTCGATCGCGCTCTGGTCCGTCGCAATCATCGGCTTCGTGCTGCCGATCCTGATCGGCGGTGTCGTGAGGCGCCGCATGCACATGGCCCGCGACGAAGCCGGATCGACGCAGGACTAAGGGAACAGCGAGGGAGAAGCAGGAGCCGCGCTCCTACTTCTCTCGCTTCTGCTCCTCTTCCGCGGCCACGGCGGCGCCGGCGGCCTCGGCGACCCTCTCCTGCTGTTCGGGCGAGAGCTTCACGTCTTCGGGCAGATCGACCGTGACGCGGCGGTGGGCGAACTCGATCCCGTTCTCCTCGAAGGCTTTGCGCACGCGGTTGTAGATCTCCTTGCGGATGGTGAACTGCTTGCCCGGCTTGGCCATGAACTTGCCGCGCACGATCATGGCGGAGTCCTCCATGGACTTGACGCCCTGGCTCTTGAAGGGTTCCAGGAAGTCGGGCCCCAACTCCGGATCGTCGGCAAGCTCGGCGCCGATCTGCTTGAAGATCTTCTTCACCTTGTTGGGGTCGGTGCCGTAGCTGACGCGGAACTCCAGCTTCATGATCACCCAGTCGCGGCTGTAGTTTGAGAGCGTCTGGATCTCCCCGAAGGGCACGGTATGGAGCGGCCCCATGTGGTGGCGCAGCACCAGCGAGCGCATGTTGATCCGCTCGACCGTCCCCTTGGCGCTGCCGACATCGACGTACTCGCCCTTGCGGAAGGCGTCGTCCAGCAGGAAGAAGAAGCCCGAGACCAGATCGCGCACCAGCGTCTGCGCGCCAAAGCCGATCGCCAGCCCGACCACCCCGGCGCCCGCCAGAAGCGGCCCGATGTTCACGCCGAGCGCGGAGAGCGCCACCATCACGACCATGGCGGCGATGGTCACCTGGGCCAGCTTCATCATCAGCGGCAGGACGGTGTCCAACCGCGTGGCGCCGGAAGCACCGCCCTCGTCGCCCCCGGCGGCCGCCTCTTCGCCCGCCGCCGGCAGGTGCCTGGCGACGGCGGCCTTCACCAGGCCCCAGACCAGGAAGCCGACGAAGACGGTCAACACCACGTCGAGAGAGGCGCGCGCCAACCTGGCTCCGATCCCTCCGCTCTCCAGGGTGAAGAGCGGCGCATCCCAGATCAGCGCCAGGCCCGCCACGCCCAGGACGGCGACCAGGATGTGGCTGGCGGTCTTGAAGACATCGTTTGCCCCGCCCTGATCGGAGGCTGTGGGAAGCAGCCGTTCCATCGTGGCGATCAACAGCCGGTCCGCCAGAACCAGGCCGATCAGCAGGAAGAGCGATTTGATCCCCGGCGCTGTCGTGGAGACCTCTCCGGTGAAGCCGTTGACCACGGATATCACGTAGATCGCGAGCATGTAGGCGAAAACGGGCAGATGCCAGAGTCCGGCAAGGATCGAGGCGAGGCTGCGTTCCGATTGCGCCGCCCCCGGCAGGGCTCCGAGGGACTCTGCGACCGGGCGTCGCGCCACCCAGACGCCCCGCAGAAAGACGGAGACCATGACAATCCCGACCAGGAAGACCAGAAGCCGGTGGGGCGGCTCGGAAAACCCTACCTGATAGACAAAGCCACAGAGCGCGAATCCAAACGCACCCAAGCCCATGGCGGTGGAGAAATGCCGGTGAAGCGGGCGGCCTGCGGCTTCCGGCAACCCCAGCAGGGACGGCAGGCCGTTCTTCGGCGCAAAGATCACGCGCGAGGCGATCATGGCCACTCTCAGCATCAAAAGCGCCTTCAGGAGCTCCGCCAAGAACAGGCGTGACGCCTCATGGCCCTGATAGAAAACCAGAAAGATCGCAACCGCCGTGCCGGCAAAGATCAGGAGGCCCGCAAGCTCAATGAAGAACAGCAGCAGCGCGCAGCCGAAGAGCGATAGGTCGTCGCCGCCCGCGGCGGCCTCGCTCAGCCTTTGGCGCAAACCGGCGAAGAAGCGCAGGAAGAGGCGCTCGGCCAGATAGCCGCCCGCCGAGATGACAGCGAAGAGCAGCAGCAGGATCAGGGGGTGCCACGGCGTCCGCCCTTCGCTTAGCCGCTGGAGCATGAAGCCCGGCACCTCGAGCAGTTGCGCTGCGCTCTTCAGCGATTCGGCGAAGCGCTCGCGGAACAACTCCGCCCGGTTCTCCAGCTCCTCGACGACGCCGGGTCCTTGGGCTGCCGCCGCCGATTGGGATTCCAGATAGTCGAGCAGAAGGGCGCGCGCCTCTTCATCGGAGAGACGGGAGAGGAGCTGCGAGCGCTCCTCGGCGCTCAGCCCCTCGACACTCTGCGCCGTAAGCGCGGTTTCATCGGACCCTGCTTCCTGGGCGGCGGCGGAGAGCGAAACGGCCAATGCGAGCGCAAACGCGAGCAACCACAGGCCCAAGCAGTTCCTGATGCGGATCAACGGATTCCCCTCTCCTCACAGCCCCGTTGCGTTCCATTGTAAAGCCTGCGGCCTTAAGGTTGAAAGCCCCAAGGATCACGAGCAAAGCGCGAATCAGCTCCCGGCGCCGGAGAGGCGCGCTCCTGTCCAAGGCGAAACCGGCAGCGTTCCGTCAGAGGCTGTCGGCTATCTGCTGCAACGCCTTGCTGTCCTTGATCACCAGACGCCCTCGGCCCAGTTCGATCAGCCCGGCTTCGACCCATTCGCGAAGCTGGCGATTGACGTTCTCACGCGCCAGACCGGTGTAGCTGCCCAGATCCGCCTGGCGGATCTTCAGTTCGCGCAGCCGCATCTCACTGCCCTGCGGGCTCATCTCCACGGCGAGCCGCAGGATGGAGCGGGCCAGACGCTGGGGCACCCCGAGGTTGCTGTGCTCCGACAGCATCTCCGTCGCATTGCGCATGCGCCGGCAAAGATTGACGATCAGCGAGAGCCCGACCTCGCCATGCTGGGCGAGAAAGGGGGTCAGCTTCGAGCGTTCGATCACCAGAAGGTCGCTTGGCTCCTCCGCCGTGACCGAGGCGGAGCGCGGGCCGCCGTCGAGAACGGCCATCTCCCCCACCACGTCGCCCGCTTGGATATAGGCGAGGAGAATCTCCTTGCCGCTGTCCGCGAAAAGGCTCGCGCGCAGGCGGCCCCTCAGCACCACCATCATGCTGCTGCCCGAATCGCCCTGATAGACGACCAGCTCCTGGGGCTCGTAACGGCGCTTCACGCCAAGCGCCAGCAGGGCCTCGGCCTCTTCACGCGGCAGGCTCTTCAGCAGCGAGGCCTTCGGCAGATTGTCGAAGATCTCCTCGGTTCCCAGCACCATTGCCCTCTCCCATCGCAGCAGCGCTCTCTTGCGACAAAATACAATAGATCATCCTTGTGTGATTGCCGTCACAGAAGTCTTTACCGGCAATGCCTATCTTCAAATCATCAGGAAACGGGGCCGGAACCCCCAAGCCAAGACAGGAGATGAAGATGGTTACGCAGATTGGTTTTGCCTCCCCCCGGCAGAAACGCGGTCTAGCAAGTTTCATCGCGCGACTGTTCAAACGCTAACCGGAACCCGGCCTGAAGCATCAGGCGATCAACCTCAAGGAACGGAGAGATCAAGTGAATAGAGCCCCCAACAGCCAAGCAAGCGCACAAGGCTGGACCCCCGACTTCTTCGGAGGCTCCCTCTCGGGTCTGGACAGCGTTGAGCGCCTGAAGTCAGCGATCTTCACCGTGAGGGACGGCTTCAACGGTCTCCTCGACGCAGAACGGGAAAGACGCAGAAAACAACTGGCCCGGGACCATCTGCCCCGGATCAGCAGCCACACGAGGCGCGACATCGGCCTGGGTTGCTTGGACCTCCCCTAAGCCAACCGGAGCCAAGTCGCAAACAAAGAGGGGGCGCCCTTCCAGGCGCCCCCTTTTTTCTTCTTTGAGAGGAACCTAATCCTCCAGGCGGTCCAGGCGCAGCCGGTGCCGCTCGTCGGTCAGGCGCATCATCCCGGCCATGACCGCCGTCACCGCGCCCAGCCCGGTGCCGCCCGCAATCAGGAACATGATCAGGATCTGATACTTGGTCGCCTCCACCGGATCGACGCCGGAGAGGATCTGGCCCGTCATCATGCCCGGCAGGGAGACAAGCCCCGTCGCGGCCATGGCGTTGATGGTGGGCATCAACGCGGAGCGGAGCGCCGCGCGCGTGAAGGGGCGCATGGCCTCCTGCCGCGTCGCGCCCAGGGCCAGTTGCGCCTCGATGGCCGCGCGCTCGCGCCCCGCCGAGGAGGTCAGGCGGTCCAGTCCCAGCGAAATGGAGGTCATGGTGTTGCCAAGCACCATGCCCAGGATCGGCAGCGCGAAGCGCGGATGGTACCAGGGGTCGGCCTGAAGCTGCGTGGTGAGGGCGAAGATCGTGACCACGAAGGCCGCCATGGCCATGCAACTGACGCCCAGGCCATAGGACCACCAGCCCACCATCTTGCGTTCCTGGCGCGCGGCGATCTCGCGGCCCGCAAAGAGGATCATGGCCAGCGCGGCCCCGCCGGTCAGCCAGGGGGAAACCGTGAGGAACAGCGCCTTCAGCACGAAGCCGATGGCCGTCAGCTGCACGATCATCCGCAAAGTTGCCAGCGCCAAGGAGCGCTCCAGCTTCAAACGCAGCCACAGGGACAGGCCGCCGTTGATCAGAATCAGCAGGCTCGCGAGCACCAGATCGAGGATATGGAGTTCGATATAGCCGGTCATAGCGCCACCACACCGCCCTGGCTGAGCTCATAGGAGCGCTGAGAGACACGCCGCGCCTGCTCGCGGCTGTGCGATACCCAGATCGTGGAAAGGCCCGAGTCGCGATAGCGGGCGACCAGGGCTTCGACCGCCGCCGTCGCCTTCTCGTCCAGGGCGGAGGTCGGCTCGTCCAGCAGCAGGACCCGCGGTGAGAGGGCCAGGGCGCGCAGCAGGGCCAGACGCTGGCGCTCCCCGGTCGAAAGGCGGCTGACCGGCCAGCGGCGGCATTCCGGATCGAGGCCGAGCGCCGCCACGCCGTCTTCTATCGCGGCCCAGTCGCTGAAGTGCTCCTCCACGCCGGAAGCCCACCAGCCGGCGTCCGTCGCCAGATAGACCACCTGTCGCCGCCATTCCGGCGCGGGCATGGAGGCGCGCTCCCGGCCATCGAGGAAGGCCTGCCCTTCATTGAGGTCGAGGTCGGCGATGGCCCTCAGCAGAAGGCTCTTGCCGCTTCCCGAGGGCCCCTGGACGGAGACGCACTCGCCATCCGCCACCTCGAGGCTGACGGGCTTCAGGTTTCTTGTGGTCAGACCTTGCAGGGACAGCATGTATCCTTGGTGCGCCCAAGCCCCGGCAATGGCAAGAGAGAACTTGGGAGACCTCCCCGCAGCCCTCACGAACTCGTGATGCCGCGGCCCGCCCCTCTGTGAACTGCTTCACACACAAGGCTGAGCCGCTTGTGCTCTCTCTGCGGCCTCTCGAAACGCGAGAGGGCGGCCGGGCCGAGCAGCCCGGCCGGGAGACCCGACCTTGAGAAGGAAGCGACACCATGACACTTCGCATAAACGACACGGCGCCGGATTTCACCGCCGAGACCACGGCGGGAACCATCCGTTTCCATGACTGGATCGGGCGCGGCTACGCCGTGCTTTTCAGCCACCCCAAGGACTTCACCCCCGTCTGCACCACTGAACTCGGTTACATGGCGGGGCTCGCCGGCGCGTTCGCCGACCGCAACTGCAAGATCATCGGTATTTCGGTCGACCCCGTCGAGAACCACGACAAGTGGAAGGATGACATCCGGGCGGTGACCGGCAACAGCGTCAACTACCCGTTGATCGGGGACCCGACGCTGGCGGTGGCGAAGCTCTACGGCATGCTGCCCGCAGACGCCGGGGACAGCGCGGAGGGCCGCACGGCGGCGGACAACGCGACCGTGCGCTCGGTCTTCGTCATCGGGCCGGACAAGAAGATCAAACTGATCCTCACCTATCCCATGACCACCGGACGTAACTTCGACGAGATCCTGCGCGCCATCGATTCCATCCAGTTGACGGCGGAGCACCAAGTGGCCACCCCCGCCCAGTGGACCTCGGGCGAAGACGTGATCGTCGTGACCGGCGTATCCGACGAGGATGCCCGTGCGCGCTTCGGTTCCTACGACGCCGTTCTGCCCTACCTGCGCAAGGTCAAGATGCCGGGCGGCCCCGCGGCTTCCGGACTTTGACGGCCCAGGCGGCCCCTCCTCCTCAGGCGGGAGGGGCCGCCATCGGCGATCTCTGTGAAGCGGCTCACAGACCGGCCTTTCCCCGGTCGCATAGCTTTGCCGGACCGACAGAAATTCGAGACCCGCTCGGCCGGCGAACAAACATGGCCGGTCGCCGAAACACCATGGAGACACCCGATGACTGCAGACGACCTCTGGCAAGACCCCTCCAATGAAGAGATTTACCTCACCGACGGCGGTCTGGAGACCAGCATGATTTTTCACGAGGGCTTGGATCTGCCGCAGCTCTGCGCCTTCGACCTGCTGCGCAGCGCGCGCGGCCGGCAGGCGCTTCACGACTATTTCGCCCGCTACGCGAAGATCGCGAACGAGCGCGGCCTCGGCTTTATCCTGGACAGCGCGACCTGGCGCGCCAGTCCGGACTGGGGCCTGAAGCTCGGCTACGGCGAGGCCGATCTCGCCGACGCCATCCGGGCCTCGGTCCGCCTAATCGAAGAGGTTCGGACCCTCTACCAAGCATCGAAACCGATGATCCTGAACGGCGCGATGGGCCCGCGCGGCGACGGCTACCAGGTCACTGAACGCACCACCCCCGAAGCGGCCCGCGACTATCACGCCTTCCTCGCCGGGCATCTCGCAGAAGCCGGCGTCGAGATGCTCTCGGCCATCACCATGACGAACGCCGCCGAAGCAGCCGGCATCGCCCTCGCCGCCCGGGACCTCGGCCTTCCCGTCGCGGTTTCCTTCACCGTCGAGACCGACGGCCGCCTGCCCTCCGGCGAGACCTTGAAGGAGGCAATCACCTTCGTTGACCGCCGGACGGACGGGTATCCGGCCTTCTTCATGATCAACTGCGCCCATCCCACGCACTTCTGGAACACCATTGAATGCCAGGAGGATTGGGTGCGCCGGATCAGGGGTCTGCGCGCCAATGCCTCGGCGCTCAGCCACGCGGAGCTGGACGATGCCAAGACCCTCGACGATGGGGATGCGCTGGCGCTCGGCGCCTCCTACCGCGCGGTCCGAGCCCTTCAGCCGCAGATCACGGTCCTGGGCGGCTGCTGTGGCACCGACCACCGGCATCTGGACGCCATCGGACGCTGCTGCGCCGGAGAGGACAGGAGAAGGATGGAGCCGCAGACAAGGGAACGCAGCGCCGCGGCGATCCTTTAGTCGTCGCCCTCCGGCGAGGCGGCGCTTTCCAGCGCGGCCTGGTCGTGCAGGGTGATCTTGCCGTGCCGGATCGAGAGGATGTCCTGGCGCGCCCAGAGGTTGAGCTGCTTGTTCACCGCCTCGCGCGAGACCCCCAGCATGTTGCCCAGCTCCTCCTGCGATATGCGCAGCACCAGATCACCGCTGCCCGCTTCCGGCTTGCCGTAGCCCATCATCAGGGCGAGCAGCCGCTTGGCAAGCCGCACCTTCAACTCAAGGAAGATATCCTCGGTGGAACGAATGATCTCACCTCGCAGCTTCTCGCAGAGCAACTCGATCACGTGAAGGCTCAAGTCCGGCTCGCGCCGCATGATCTCAAGGAAAAGCGGCCGCTCCAGCACCAGGAGCTGCGTCGCGGTGAGGGCATTGGCGTTGGCGGTCCTGTCCAAGCCGTCGAGCAGCGCGATCTCGCCGAAAATGTCGCCCTCCTCCATGTGCGTCACGGTCAGCTCGCGCCCCCGGGTGCCGGGAATCCAGATCCTGACGCTGCCGGAGATGACCCCGAAGAGCGCGTCGCCGGGATCGCCCAGGTGAAAGACGAAGGCCCCGGCCTCGACGGAGCGGGTGCGGCAGGCCGCCGCCACCTCGTCCAGAAGCTCCCCGGGCATGCCGGCGAAAACGAAGGAGGAGGCAAGCATGCGCCGCCGGCGCTCACTGCCGCTGTGCGGGGTCCGGGTCATAGCAGAGTCCGGGTCATGTCAGGCCGCACTCGACTTCGAGAGCAGTGCTTCGGCCATGCGGACATCGGGAAGCGCGCGCGCCGTCTCGCCTTCGAAGAACTCCAGCGCCTCTTCCAAGGCCTGCCTGGCTTGGCGCTGGGCCGTCGAACCTTCGCTGATTTCCAAGAGGCTCGCCGCCGCCCGCAGGCGGAACAGCGCCGCGTGTTGCTTCTCCGCCGTGCTCAGCGCCTGGCGGAGGTTGAAGAGAGCGGAGCCCGGTTCCTCCTCAAGCATCGCCAGGCCGCGCAGCCGGTAAAGTTCCGCCAGGAACCAGCGCTCCCCGGTCTTCTCCGCGCGCATCACGGCGTCGCCCAGAATCTCCCGCGCCATGTCCGCCTTGCCCCGGTTCAAGAGCCGTTCGGCCAGAATGCCGAGATAGAAGGGCACCTCGATCTCGATGGCGTTCTCCTTGAAGACCTTCACGGCGTTCGACACCAGGCCCTGCGCGTAATCCATGTCTCCCTCGGCTGCGAGGATCAGGCCTTGATGCAGGCGCAAAAGCTGCTGCCAGTAGTTGCTGCCGAGAATGGCGGAAGAGGCGCTGATCTCGCTGATATGGTCGCGGTAGCCCTTATCGTTGCGTTGCAGCAGCTGGAAGATGAGGCTGTTGCTGAGTCCCAGGATACGCGCGAACTTGCCGTCCTTGGCGGCGACCTCCAACGCCTCCTCCCAGAAGCCCGACGCCGTCTCCACCCGGCCCATCAATAGGTTGGCGAAGGTCAGGTAATTGAGCGCCGTGGTCGGGAAGTGCAGTGAGCGCAGCACCCCCTCCTCCTTGATCGACTGCGCGACTTCGAGAGCGCATCTCAGCTCATGGTCGCCCGCCTCGAAGTCGCCCATGAAGACGTTCAGGCACCCCCGGCTCTGATGGCCCAGCAGGTAGGCGATGGGGTCGTTCGTGCGCTCGGCCAGCACCGTGAACTCGCGGGTCACCTGCTTCACCCCCTGGATGTCCGGCCGGTTGAAGTTCAAGCTGAACTCCAGCCTCAAGACCTTCATGAGGTTCGCGGTGTCGCCCAGCAGCTCGCAGAGCCTGCGGGCCCGCTTGCAGGCCTTCTTCGCATCGTCGCCGCCAGTAAAGCGCGCCGAACGCAGCGTCTCCGCAACGCACATTTGCAGGGGCAGTTCGAGACGATGGCGCTGCGGCGTGTCCTGAAGGCAGGACACGGCCGTCAGGCCGTCCTTCAGATGCTGAAGGGCTTCACGGTAGGCGCCCCGGCCGACCGCGTAGCGCCCGGCGGCAAGCCAGGCCTCGGCGGCTTGCTCCGGCATACCGGCTTCATCGTAGTGACGCGCGATGATTTCGGGTTGATAGCGCGCAAGGTCTCCGTTGTTGGAAAGCAAAAGCTCCGCGGTGCGCTGATGCAGCCGCCGCCGGTTGCGCAGCAGCAGGGTCGCGTAAGCTGCCTCCTGCAGCAGCCCGTGCTTGAAGCTGTAGCTCGGACCCGAGGGACTGTGGCTGCGCAGGATGATCGAGGAGGAGACCAAGCTCGCCAGGGCGCTTTCCAACAGATCGGGCGGCATGCCCGTCAGGTCGGAAAGCAGCCCGGCGGAAAACTCCCGGCCAATGACCGAGGCGACCTGGGCGACCCGCTTGGCGTCGGGATCGCGGTCCAGGCGGGAGAGCAACGTGTCGTTGAGGCTGTCGGGGATCGACCCCGCCGCGCGCGCCGCGCCGCCCGCCTCCTCCAGATCGCCGCTCTCGATCAGCGAACGCAGCACCTCTTCAATGAAGAAGGGGATGCCGTCGGTCTTCTCGATCACCTTGGCGAGAGAGTCGCCGGGCAGTGTGCGGCCCTCCAACAGGGCTTCGATCAGGTGCTGACTCTGCGTGCGGCTGAGACGCGAAAGCTTCAGCAGCGTCGCATAAGGCAGTTGCGTCCAGGGGCTGGTAAACTCCGGCCGGAAGGTGACCACCACCAGGACCGCCGCCGTCTGAACCCGCTCCAGCAACATGGTGAAAAGGTCGAGGGTCGAGGGGTCGATCCAGTGCGCGTCCTCAAGAATGCAGAGCACCGGGCGCAGTTCGGAGGCCAGCATGATCCGCTCGCAGAGCGCGAAGAGCGCCGCGGCGCGGGCCTGCTCCGGCGGGGGCTGATCCTGGGCGCCCGGCTCCTGGATATCGAGAAAGAGCTCCAAGTCCGCTTGGAATCGTAGCGTCTCCGGTATCGACCTGAGAGCTGCGCCCAGCTTCTCGCGCTTGGTCTGCGCGTCGTCACCCGCACTGAAGCCCGCCGCCATCTCCAACTGGCGGCGTGCGGGATAGAGCGCGCTGTCCCGGAAGGCGGGCGAACATTGGAAGGCGATGCGGAAGTGCCGCTCGGAGGCGATGTCACCCAAGAACTCCTGCAGGAGTCGCGACTTGCCGATGCCTGGGTCCCCGGTGATCAGAACCACCTGCCCCTCGTTCTCGCAGGCCGTCGCCCAGCGGTCGTGCAGCAGGGCCTTCTCCTGGGTGCGTCCGATCAGCCTTGCGCCGCCGTGGTTCCTTGCGACAAAGCGGCTTTCCACCTGACGCTCACCAAGGATGCGGTAGGTCTTGATCAGGTCCTCAAAGCCCTTGATCTTCTGCGGCGGCAACTCTTCGGACTCGAAGAGACCTTCGGCCAGACGCAGCGTGACCTGCCCGCAGATCAACTGGCCGGGCGCTGCGATCTGCTGGAAGCGGGCCGCCAGATTGGGCGTCTCGCCCGAGATGCCGCTCTCAGAGGCGGCCCCCTTGCCGACTCGGTCGCCGACCACCACCAGTCCGGTCGCCACCCCCACGCGGGTGCGCAGGGTCATCTCCGGATCGAGGTCTGAAATCTCGAGCGCGGGAACCGCTTCGTTGATCGCAAGCCCCGCGCGCAGGGCGCTCTCAGGGGCATTCTCGGTCGCGGCCGGATAGCCGAAATAGGCCAGCACGCCGTCGCCCATGAAGCGCGCGACATAACCGCCGAAGCGCTCGATGGTTTCAGCACAGACGTCGCGGTAGCGCTTCATGATCTCACCGAGCTCCTCCGGGTCGTGCCGGGTGGAGAGTTCGGTCGAGTCGACCAGATCGGAGAACAGCACCGTAACTGTGCGGCGCTCGCCGAGATCGCTGTCGTCGGGTGCGACCGCGCGGCCGGCGTCGTCCAGGGCATCCTGGTCGATGTCAGGCTCAGGGCCGGAGGGTTCACGGGTTTCTTCGGAAGGCTCTTCGGGCCGCTTTTGATTCAAAAGGGCGATGGCGTTGAGCAAGCGCCTGCGGTCGCCGACCCGGGTCACCCCGATGTCGCGCAGGTCCTCCAGAGTCAGACTTTTCAGCAGGCTCTCGTCGACATGGTTTTCGCGAAAGCTGTCGGCGTACTGCTGCAAGCCCAGCCCGGCGAGCCACTCTTCGACCGACATGGCAAAACCCGCTCCACCAAACACTCGCAACGGAGAATGCGGCATCCAAAAAGAGGCCGCGCGTTTCATACCGCGAGATCATTATAAGATGAAATCTAATAAATAAGTACAGTCGAGCTCTGTGGAGAGCAATTCATCTTCACCCGGATTCTGTGATCTGCTTCACAGCGCAACAACCCACTTGCCTCTATTCACTGCGCCCACACCGGGCAGCTTCGCTTCTTCGCGAACCGGCTGTCGCGGGCGAACCGCAAGACGAGAGGGCAAGGCAATGGACCAGAACACATCCTGTTCCCAAGCGCTCGGCGCGCTCACCGTGCCTAGCCGGGGAGGATCCGCCAGCAGAGAGCAGGTGCGCCAGGCGGGCCGTCTGCTGGTCTTGTTGTGGCGCGCTGCGGCGGGCCTGCTGGCCAAGGCCGCCGACAGGCGCCGGACCAGAATCGAGCAGCGCAAGGCGCGCGAACAGTTCCGCTCCATCGATGGGCATCTGCTGAGGGACCTCGGTCTCACACGCTCCGACGCCTTGGCCGTCACCGCCTGTGAGAAGGACGCCCAGGACTGAGGCCGCAAAAAGCACTCAGGTCGCAGCGCCCCCATTGGCGCCGATCATCTGACCGGTAACGAAACGTCCCTCGGGCGAGGCGAGGAAACAGACGACGGCGGCGATATCCTCCGGTTCGGCCATGAAGCCGACGGGGATGGCCGCCAGCTGCTTGGGGTCCGTGCCGTCGCGGCCTTCCACCTTGGTCTGGCCTGGGGAGACCGCGTTCACGGTGATACCTCGCCCGGCGAACTCCGTGGAGAGCGCCTTTGTGAGACCCCAGAGCCCGTTCTTGGCCGCGGAGATCGGCGCGCCCTCGTTGTAGCCGCGGATCGCCTTCATGCCGGTCATGTTGACCACGCGGCCCCAGCCGCGCTCGACCATGCCCGGGATGAAGGCGCGGCAGGTGTAGAAGGCCGAGGTCAGGCCCACATCCATGACGCCGTGCCAATCCTCGTCACTCATCTCGACGAAGGGCTTGTGCGGGCGGATCGCAGCATTATTGATGACGATATCCACCGTGCCGAAGCGGCCCAGGGCCTCTTCTGCTATGGCCGAGACCGTGGCCGACTTGCTGACGTCACCCATGCAGACGAGCGCCTCCACGCCCTCCGCGGACACGGCAGCCGCGGTGGCTTCGCAGTTCTCCCGGTTGGAGGAGCCGTTCACGACCACGTTGCAGCCCCGCCGCGCCAGTTCGACGGCGACCGCCCGGCCGATATTGCGGCCGGAGCCGGTGACGATGGCGGTCTTTCCCGCCAGAACTTTCTCGGTCATTGGGATCTTTTCTCCAGTCTTCTGCGAGTTGCCCGCCGGTCCCGGTCAGGTGCCGGTCAGGTGCCGGTCCACTCCGGCTTGCGCTTGGCGAGGAAAGCTTCCATGCCCTCGCGGAAATCGTTGCTGGTGTAGCAGAGACGGATCAGGTCGCGCCCCTCCTCCTTCGACAGCCGGGTCTGAAGCCGCAGCAGCGCCTGCTTGGTCGCCTGTAGCGTCAGCGGCGCCATGCCCGCGATGTGGTCCGCCAGCTCGGCGGCGCGTTCCATCAGGGCCGCGCGGTCCGGCAGAACTTCGGACAGCAGGCCGAGACGCTCCGCCTCCTGCGCCTCCATCAAGCGCGCGGTGAAGAGCAGCTCCTTGGCCCGCGCCGCGCCGATCAGGTCCTTCAGGCGCGCATAGTTGTTCATCGCCAGACAGTTGCCCAGCGTGCGCGCGACGGGAAAGCCGAAGCGCGCGTTGGCGGCCCCGATGCGCAGGTCGCAGCAGGCGGCGATGGCCGCGCCGCCGCCGGTGCAGGCGCCCGAGATGGCCGCGATGGTCGGCACGCGCAGCGACTCCAGCGCACCCAGCACCCGTTCAATTCGCGCCTCGTAGTCGAAGGCGTCCTCCGCCGTCTTGAAGGCCCTGAACTGTGAGATATCGGTGCCGGCGACGAAGGCCTTTTCGCCCGCACCCGTCAGTACCAGCAGCTTGACGCTGCGATCCTGCTCCACCTCGCCGCAGATCTCCGTGAGGCGGTCATACATGGCGAAGGTCATGGCGTTGCGGGCCTGCGGGCGATTGAAGGTGATCCAGCCGATCCCCTCCTTCATCTCGAACAGCAGTTCGTCTTCCTGATCGCTCTCTGCCACTTCTCCAGGCCCTCCTCTAGGCTTTGATTAGCAGTTTCGGATTGTCAACATATGGCAGACGGCAATTCTTGACAACGACCTCGACTGCCTTCTAATCCGCCAAAACACACAGGTTTAAAGGAAGCTCTGAGCTTCCCAGCGGATAATAATTGTTGACAATAGGGGTCTATCAGCGGAATTTTCTGACCCTGAGAAGGAACCGGGCATGCGCCATCCGGCGACCGGTTCGACGGCCCGCCGCATGAAGAACGGCAGCCGCTCCTGACAGTCCCCAGCCGCTTGAATGAGCTGCGGGAGGAGATCAAAAACCTTATTGGGAGGAGACCCTTAGAATGTTCGGATTGAAATCACGCACCGGCGGCATCCTGCGCGCGGGCGCCTTCGCCGCCGCCTGCCTCACCGCCTTTGCCTGGAGCAGCGAGTCCGAGGCGCAGACCTATCCCAGCGAGCCCCTGGAGTGGACCATCGCTTTCGGTCCGGGCGGCGGCAACGACATCATGTCCCGCACGCTGATCGACATCCTGGAGAAGTACGAGCTCTATCCCGAGGACATCTCCGCGGAGAACCGCGCGGGCGGAAGCGGCGCGGTCGGCTGGGGCTACCTCTACTCCAAGGCTGGCAGCGGCTACGACATCTCCACCACCAGCGGCAGCTTCATCACCACGCCGCTGCAGGCCGACACGCCCTGGGGCCCGGACAAGTTCACCCCCATCGCGCTGCTCGCGACCGACGATCTGGTGCTGATGGTGAACGGCAGCTCGCCGATCAACACTCTCGAAGAGTTCGTGGCTTACGCCAAGGAGAACCGCATCACCATCGGCGGCACCGGCACGGTCAACGTGGACTTCATCGTCCCCAAGCTCTTCTCCAAGAAGGCGGGCTTTGAGTTCGACTACGTGTCCTTCAACAAGTTCGGCGAGATGCAGACCGCGCTGCTCTCCGACGCCGTGGACGCCATGGTCGCCAACCCCGGAGAGATCCTGGGCATGGTCGAATCCGGCGACATGAAGGCCCTGGCCTTCAGCGGCGAGAAGACACCGGCTGAGCTTGGCGACATCCCGACCCTGGCCGAGGCCGGCTATCCCGTGGGCGTCTCCATGCCGCGCGGCCTGATCCTCGCGCCGGACGCACCGCAAGAGGCGCAGGACTGGTGGATCGGCACCATGAAGAAGGTGGTCGAGACGCCCGAGTGGGCCGACTACATCGCCAAGAACCAGCTCACGGAGAACATCAAGTACGGCAAGGATTTCGAGGACTTCCTGCTGAACACTCAGGCAGGCTTCGCCGAGATTCTCCGCGAGGAAGGGGTCATCAAGTAAGCAGCCTTTTCGCTTGACGCGCAGCCGGCGGTCCCAAGGTCAGGGGCCGCCGGCCGCCAGCCTGGGAGTCGGCCTTCATGAGGGTCCCTTTCCTGCTCGTGGTTCTGGCCGCGAGCCTTTTCTATAGCTACATCGCCTTTGCCGAACTGGCCTTTCTTTCCTCCGCCGGCCGGCTGGGGCCGGGCTTCTTCCCGCGCATCATCGGCGTGGCACTGGTCGCCTTTAGCTGCTTCTGCCTTTTCGCCGACTGGAAGCTGGCGCGCGAGCGCGAGGCGGCATCGCCCCACTGGCCCACGGTGCTGCTGATCGTCGTGGCTTCCGGGCTTCTGGTGCTGACCTTGAATCTGCTGGGCGGTCTGCTCGCCATGGCGGCCTTCCTGCTGCTCTGCCTCAGCGTCCTCAACCGCGGCCATACCGTTCAGAACGTGGCGGTCTCCCTGGCCTTTCCCGTGGCCGTCTTCCTGCTGTTCGACGTGCTCTTGAACGCCTCGGTGCCCGAGGGTTTGCTGCCGCTTCCTTTCTGACGCCCCCTCTCAAACCGCCGCCGTCACACGGCGCTGCTTGGAGTCCCGCTGGACATGGAAATTTTCTCAGACCTTTGGTTGGGCCTCTCGGTCGCCATCAGTCCGATGAACCTGCTCTATCTCTTCATCGGCGCGATGGTCGGGATGGTGGTCGGGGTGATTCCCGGCTTCGGTCCCTCGGCGGGTCTGGCGATCCTGCTGCCGGTCACCTTCGGGATGGACCCCATCGGCGCGGTCATGATGCTGGCGGCGATTTACTACGGCGCCATGTACGGCGGCACCATCACCTCCATTCTCTTGAACACGCCCGGCGAGTCCGCGACCGTCGCCAGCACTTTCGACGGCTTTCCACTGGCCCAGCAGGGGCGCGCCGGTCCCGCACTGGTGATGCAGGCCGCCGCCTCCTTCGTGGGCGGCACGGTCGGCGTCATCCTGATCACCCTGCTGGCGCCGCTGTTCAGCCAGGTCGCGCGCAACTTCGGGCCGCCGGAATACTTCCTGCTCGCCATCATGGGCATGCTGACGCTGATCGTCATGATCGGAGAGAACTGGCGCTACGGCGTCATCTCCGCCCTGATCGGCTTTGCGCTCGGCACGGTCGGCGTGGACCTGGAGACCGGTCAGGGCCGCTACACCTTCGGCTCGGCCGAGTTGATCGGCGGCATCCATTTCATCCCCATCGCCATCGGCCTCTTCGGCCTGGGCGAGCTCTACTACGCCTTTTTCCAAGGACTGCACGCCAAGGGCTCCGGCTCGATCGTCCAGTACACCAAGGACCAGCGCTTCTGGCCCGAGGCGCGCGATTGGGTCGAAACCCGCATGACCATGGTGCGCGGCTCCATCCTGGGCTTCGTGGTCGGCGTCATTCCGGGCGCGGGGGCGACCATCGCCTCGCTGATGTCCTATTCCATCGAGCGCTCGGTCTCCAAGACGCCGGAGAAGTTCGGGAAAGGAGCCATGGCCGGACTGGTCGCGCCGGAAACCGCGAACAACGCGGCCTCCTCCGGCGCCATGATCCCGCTGCTGACGCTCGGCATTCCGGGCTCCGCTTCGACTGCGGTTCTGCTGGCCGCCTTCCTGCTCTGGGGTCTGCGCCCCGGCCCCTTGCTGATGGAGCAGAACCCCGAGTTCGCCTGGGGCCTGATCGCCTCCATGTATCTCGGCAACATGGCGCTGCTCGCGATCAACATCTTCGCCATCCCGGTCTTCGTCTGGCTGATCAAGATTCCCTACCGCATCCTGGCGCCCTTGGTGATCGTGATCTGCACCCTCGGCACCTTCAGCGTCAGCGGCTCCATCGTCGAGGCCTGGCTGATGTTCGCCGCGGGCATCGTGGGGTTCTTCATGCGGCTGTTCGGCTTCTCCCCGGCGGCGCTTGTCCTGGCGCTGGTTCTGGGACCGCTGGCCGAGGAGGCGCTGCGCCAGACCCTCACCATCTCCCGCGGCTCGGCGGTCATCTTCTTCGAGCGCGGCGGGTCGCTGTCGATCATGGCGATCACGGTCGCGATCCTGGTGTTGATCCCGCTGATCCAGCGCCTGGGCCGCAGCGCTTCCGCCGGCAAGGAAGAAGGCTAGAAGGGCATGGCCGGCGCGCCTCGCCCCCGGCTTTCCCGGGCGGAACTGACCGCACTTTGCAGCGCGGCCTTCCGCCAACTGGGGGTCGATGCCGAGGCGGCGGAGGACGCAGCGGAGATCCTTGTGATCGCGGAGATGATGGGGATCGAAACGCATGGCGTCACCCGCGTGCTCTCCTACGGGGAGCGGCTGAGGACCGGCGGCATCGACGCCAAGGCCCGGATCGATTGCAGCGCCGCCGCCCCCGGCCTGCGCCGCGTACAGGGCGCCAATGCCCTGGGCCCGGCGGTCGCCGCCAGGGCGCTCAAGGAAGCCATGGCGGCCGCGCGGGATACCGGGATCGCGGCCGCCTTCTGCCAGGACTCGAACCACATCGGCGCGGTGGCGCCTTACTGCTGGCTGGCGTCGCGTGAGGGCTTCGCCTCCCTCATCGCCTCCAACGCCACGCCGATGATCGCACCCAGCGGCGGCCGCGAAGCGCGGATCGGCAACAACCCCCTGGGCTGCGGCTTTCCCGATCCGGGCGGACAGCCCTTCCTTCTGGACATGGCGCTTTCGGTGGTGTCCCGCTCTCGCATCCGGAACGCCGCGAAAAAGGGGGAGCGCATCCCCGAGACCTGGGCGACAGACCTGGAGGGCCGCCCGACCAGCGATGCGAGGGTCGCCGTCGATGGACTCTTGCAGCCGATCGGCGGCTACAAGGGCGCCGGCCTGGCGCTGTTCCTGGACCTGCTCGCGGGCGTCCTATCCGGCTCCACCTTCCTGACCGGCGTGAAATCCCTCAGCGAGGAGCCGGACGCGCGCCAGGACCTAGGCCAGTTCTTCATCCTGATCGACACCGCGCGGCTTCAGCCCGGCTCCGCCCTGGCCGAGCGCCTGGCCCTCTTCCGCCGTCTGATCGAAGAGACGCCCGCCGTCGATCCCGAGCAGCCCGTTCGTCTGCCCGGCCAGCGCGCGCTGGAAAACCTGAGATGCGCGGAGGCGCAAGGCGTTGAACTGGACCCCGCCCTGCTCGAGGCGCTGCGGGATCTGGCCGGTTAGCGTTCCGGTGTCTTCCAGGTGGCGGTGGCCAGGCCCGAGAGCTTTCCGTCCGGGCTGAAAAAGCGGCTCTCCATGAAGGAGAGCGTGCGGCCCCGGCGCAGGAAGCGGCCTTCGCAGACCGCCCTGCCCGCGGCGACGGGGCGCATGAACTGGATCTTCATCTCGATGGTGGCGCCGGGCCCCGCGATCTTGTTGACCAGATGCCCCATGGAGATGTCCATCACGGTCGCCATGATCCCGCCGTGCAGGGTCCCCTGCGGGTTCATCAACATCTCGGAGACCTCGAACTCGATGTGGCAGCACTCCTTGTCGGCGTCCGCCGCCTCTTCGGGAAAATAGCTGTATTCCAGGCCGATGAGCCGGGCCAGAAAGAACTGCTCGAAGACCTGCTCGTGCTCTTCCAACGCCTTTTCGAAACGCGCGCGCGCCGCTTCGGCGTCAACCCGCCGGTTCGTTCCAGTCTTGCTCATCGTCGATATCCATCCTTTTCGGAAAATTCGGTCGGTTCAGGGCTGCCCTCAGGTGACTTTCGGGAAAAGCGGGTCCAGGCCGGTTTCCCGGATCGCCGGACCCGCCTCTTGCGAGGATACGAAGCGCAGCAGGGCCTTGGCGTCCTCGCGCCTCTGGCTTTCAGCGCCGATGCCCGCACAGAAGATGAAGGGCCGACGGAACTCCTCTGGCAGCCGCCCGATGACCTTGACCCCTTCGATCGGCAGGATCTCGCTGATCTGCTGGAAGCCGAGATCGGCCTCGCCGCGGGCGATCACGCGGCCCACCCGCTCGCTGTAGACGGTGCGCGCCGTCTTCTTCATCTGCTCGGCGATGCCCAGCGCGGGAAAGACCTCCGTCGAGAGATAGATGCCGCTGGCGCTGGCCGCGTGCGCGACCGACTTGGCGGCGAGCAGGGTTTGGCGGAAGGCCTCGACGGTTTCGATATCCGGGGCCGGGTCTGCGACCCTGACGGTCGCGCCGATGTGGGACTCCACCAGGTCGATCCGGCTGTCCTTGTCGATATAGCCCTGCTCGGAATAGCGCTCTATGGCCGAGGCGGCCAGGAAGAAGACGTCGAAGCGCTCCCCCTCGGAAAGACGGGTCGGTATGGAATCCTTGGCGGCGCCGAGAGAGGAGCCGAACTGCAGGTCGATACTGCCATCGAACTGCGCTTCGAAGGCGGGCAGAAGCTTGGTGAGGGCCGCCGCGAAGGCGCCGGACGTGATGACCCTCAAGGCTTCGCCATTCTCTTCCATCGTCCAGTCTTCCCAAAAGTTCCGTCTGCCCCTTATCGCAGTTCCCCCGGAGCCTGAACAGGGCTTAGCTGCCGCCTTGGCAGTCCGCCCGGCGCCGAGGATCGCTTCCCACGATTGAGTTGCCTTTGAGAAATTGTTTCTCTGGAGTCGCCTAAAGCTGAGATTGCTATAGGTTCATGAATCAGGGAATGAGGGAGGCTACTCTGACCGACGCGCCGGAAGAGAGCAAAGAACCGAGTTGGTTCAAGCGATTGTCACGTCGTGAATGGGCGATCCGTCTGTCCGGTGCGGCGGCCGTATTGCTGACCGTCTTCGTCTTCGTGGTCTTCATCCTGCCCACGCCGCTCGCGCGTTACGTCATCTCCTCTCAGCTGGAGCAGCTGGGCCTGGAGCACGACGGTATCGAGACCATCGACATCGACCTTTGGAACAGCGAGGTCCGTGCGGGGCCTCTGGTGTTCCATTCCGGCGACGCGCGGGACGGGGAGATCGGCGAGACCGGTTTCGACTATAGTTTCGGTGCGATCTTCGAGGGACGCGCCTTCATTCAGACCTTCTACCTGCGGGGCCTGGACCTCTATGTTTCGCGCCTTGAGAACGGCTCGATAGAGATCAACGGGCTGAACCTTCAAGAGCTGGGCGGCGCTGAGGAAGAAGAGCCAGAGGCCGAGGCGGAAGAGTCCGGAGAGGGCTTTGCCTTCGGCGTGGAGAGCTTCGAGTTCACCGACAGCCAACTGATCTTCGAGGACCTGTCCGGCGGGTCGCTAACCATGGCGGTGGAGCGCCTGACCCTGGAGCGTCTGCTGTCCTGGACGCCGGAGGAGCCCACGGCCTTCGCCCTGACCGGCAGCGTCAACGAGATCGACTTGCGGATGGAGGGCACCCTGCTCCCGCTCGCCGACCCGCTGAGGGTGACGCTCGATACCCACTTCAGCGGCGTGACGCTGGACCGCGTCGCCAAGTTCGTCGGCGAGACGGGGCTCGCGCGTCAGGAAGGAACGCTGGAGACCCAGGTCAGCTACGACTACGCAATCCATGATTCCGGCCTGATCGAAGGCAGCGTGGCCGGCGCCTATCTGCTCTCCGGCGTGGACATCGCCACGCAAGAGGGGGAGACGGTTACGCTGGACCACGCGGCGATGGACGTGGGCCTGGAGCAGTCCTTGCAGCCCGACGGCAGCCTGACGGCAAAGGGCAGCCTCAACCTGGACGCCTCCTCGATCGCAGCGAACACGCCCCTGGGCGACAGCGCCACGTTGGCCGAACTCTCCCTCCACATCCAGGACCTGGACTTCACCAAGAGCGCGCAACGGCGCCAGCGCTTGATCGAACCCGCCGAAACCGGCGGCGAAGAGGTCACGGACCGCGCCCCCAGCATCATCGAGCTGATGATCGGCTGGGCCCGCGACATCGGGCGCAACATCCTGGAGCACCAACTGGACCTTCATGGCCGGCCGCGCCTGTCGCTAACGGACGCCAAGCTGGAGATGGCGGCGCGCGAAGGCGCGCCCGCCCAGTCGCTTTCCATCGACGCCCTCTCACTCGCGCTGGGACAGGTGGAAACGCGCACCTACGATCAGGGTGTCGATGGCTCCCTCGGCCTGGACGCCCTGGTGGAAGGTTTGGCGCTCAGCATCGCGGGCGGCGCGACCGGCGCGGAGATCGGAACGCTGGAGATCGGGTCCGAGGCGATCGGGCTCTCCGTTTCCAATACCGCGACCAACGTCTCCTTGGATATCATGACCACCGCCAACGCCGTGAGCGCGCGGGACGGCAGCGGCGCCACCGTCGCGCTTCAGTCCCTCTCCTTCGGCAGCGAGGGCTTTTCCGTCGACGGCGAAG
>JARRJC010000007.1 GCA_037379885.1 Limibacillus sp. | reverse complement strand
GAAGCTCGTGGCACCGTAGATCTGCTTGGTGACCCACTCGTATGTCACGTGCGGTGTTGGGCCCGATGTTGGTCACCTGTACCGTGAAGCTTTTGGTGTCGCTCTTGGGGAGCGCGATCGAACCTTCGACGATGGCGACGCTGAGGTCGGCCGACTGCGCGACGATATCCGCCGTGATGGAATAGGCGTCGTTCGCCCCGTTCGCGTCGTTGACGTAGGCGCCCGGATCCGTGATCTCTCCGCCAAGCGTCACGTTCGTCGCCGGCGTGTCGGCCACGAAATGCATAATGACTTCAATGGTCTCGCCCGAGGCCACGGGGCCGGACAAGGTCCAGGTGTTGGTCGACGAATCAAAGGCATCGATGAAGTTGGTGAAGGTTAGGCCGCCTTCCACGTGACCCAACTCGCTGTAGAGAACCTCCGCATGGCCTGTCCAGGTCATTTCGGCGGGCACATCCAGCGCCAGCGTGATCGCCTCCGAGAAGCTGGGCTCGACCTGGTTGCCAGCCTGCGGTTTGTCGTCCGGTCCCAGGTTCTCGATCAGAGCCCGGTAGACCACGACACTCTGTTCGGGGATTCCGGCTCCGTTGGTGATCGCGGACCCGCTGTCCAGGTCCTCAAAACTGCTCGAGGAGACCGATAGGTCGGCGTCCACCGGATCATCGGAGACGAACTCCACCGAGAAGACGTCATCGCTCGGGTCCGGGTCAAGCTGCGCGCGAGGCTCGATCTGAGCGCTGATCGTGTTGGTCTGGGGACCTGCGCCCCCCGCCAGCGTGATGTTCGCGGTCAAGCCCGTGAACGCTGTCGGGTTCAAGTTGCGGTTGATCGTCCAGGTCGCCTCGCCGTCGCCCGGCGCTCCGGCGTCGAAAACCGAAAATGGCGGCACGAAACCCGGCGCGATGCTGGCGCTGACCGGATAGTTGAGCGTGACGACGATGGGGTCCGTGGTGCCGTCGGCCGGATCCGGCCCGTCGTTGCGCAACTCCACGGTAAAGGCCAGCGTGTCGCCGTTGGCCACGCCGTCGCCGTCCTCGACCCGCGTTCCACTGTCGGTGACCCGCGTTCCCTGGTTACCGCTGCCCTGGAAAAGCGAGAGATCGGCCGAAGGGGGATCATCAGCAAAAAAGTTCAGCGTATATGTGTCATCGCTCGAATCCGGGTCAGGCTGCGTGCGAGGTTCGATCTGCGCACTGATCGAAGCCGCCTGCGTTCCCGACCCGGCCGCGAGCGTGATGTCCACGGTCAAGCCTGCGAAGGCGGTCGCCGCCGTAAAGCGGTTGATCGTCCAGGTCGCCTCGCCGTCGCCCGGCGCTCCGGCGTCGAAGGCCGTGTTGGCGGGCACGAAAACCGGCGCGATGCTGGCTGTAGCCGGATAGTTGAGCGTGATGACGATGGGATCCGTGGTGCCGTCGGCCGCATCCGGCCCGTCGTTGCGCAACTCCACGAAGTACTTGACTGTTTCACCATGCGGTACGCTCTCGCCGCCGGTCAGCGTCGAGCCGTCGTAGGTGACCCGCGTCCCAGCGTTGCTTGCCCCCGCAAGCAACGACAGGTCGGCGTCAGCCTGGGCCGTTCCCGCACCCGCCAGCGACACTGTAGCGAAAATCCCCACCGCGGCGAGATATCCCAGCAGGGATCTGGAGCAACAGGTCAGCAGCGAGACAACGGTCATCTTCATAGCATCGTTCCTTGTTAGCACCGATTCCTCCCCCAAACGGTTATTTCCCTGCGATCATCACGGGAAATTCACAAGAATCGGTGAGCCGCTTCCCGACAGACGTCAAAAAGCGGCCTCAGCAATTTCGGTGAAGATACAATGACCCAACACGATGCTACGAAGGAGGGAGTTTTTTGTCGTAATTTGTGTAGTGCCGCACTATCCCGGCCACAATCGCGGCCTAAAAAAATCACTCTATTTCATGAAGATGTTAGGAAAGATTAACACCCTACCCCAGGTGGTGCGGATGCATTGAACTGCTGGCATGATCCCACGTTGAAGGAGAAAAGGTTGCCTATGCTCCGCACGAATACTGGCCCCAAGTATTAACGGGATTACTCGCCATACGGGTTACGCTCGCCAAGACGAATGGAATGGGTAGGATCCCTCGGTGACGATCGGGCCGCCTAAACTCCAGAGAATCTCTGTTGTTCTTTGTAATTTCGCTCGGAAAACTGCAGAGGGAAGCTAGTGTCGCGTGCCCTCTCCGGCCTCGCTGGCGCAGTCGACGCAGAGCGGCGTGGCCGGGTCGAACTCGAGCCTTTTGTGCCCGATGCTCTCTCCGCATTTGACGCAATAGCCATAATCGCCGTCCTGCAACCGGGTCAGCGCGGCCTCGATTTTTTGGAGTTCCAGAGCCCGCCGGCGTGCGGTTTCCTGGGCCATCGCCTGGGACTGCATCGCATCCATCCGGGAAAGGCGCCCCTGGCGGCTCTGATCGAGTTCCACGGGCGCGCGCGCCTCAACGCTTCCGGCGTCGAGCTGCTTCAACTCGATCTGGCGTTCCTTCAGGCGATTGACCAGTTTCTGCAACTGGGCGCCGAGCGACTCGCTCATGGCCCGTCCTTCGTTGATTGCAAGGCGACTTGAGGACTTCGGAAAATCAGTATGGCGGAAAGGTCCGGGGCTGGCCAGCGCGACGCGAATCCGGTTAAGTCGCGCCGAGGAATGGAGAAGGTCGGCCCAGGGAAAGGTCCCCTTCCAGCTCCTTTTCCAGACCAAGCGCCATCTCCAACAACTGCTTGTCGCCAAAGCGGGTTCCGATCAATTGGATGCCGAAGGGGACCCCCTTCTCGTCGCGGCCACAGGGGAAGGCGAGCGAGGGGTGGATCGTCAAGGTGATCCCAAAACTGAGCCCGAGCCAGGAGACATAGTTGTCGAGCGTCAGGCCGTCGATCTCCTCGGGCGCGTTCTGGGTCTTCGGGAAGGGCTGGACGGCGGCGACCGGCGCGATCAGCAGATCGTAGCCTGCCCGGAAGGCCAGGAAGCGGCGGTAGAGCAGGCCCCAGTCCGCCTCGGCTCTCGCGATCTCCTCCGCGCTGAGCCCCAGCCCCAACTCGACGTTCGCCGTCACGTTCGGACCGACCTTCTCCGGCGCCTTGCGCAGTCTCTCAAGGTGGGCGGCGACGAAGCCTACGCCGCGCAAGGCCTGAAACACCCTTTCCGATTCGGCCAGCGGCGGGTCGGCCGGCTCCAGACTGCCGAACAAGGGCGCCAGGGCCTCCATGCGCTTTGCGAAGAGCGACCGCACCTCCCGGCTCACCGGGGCGAAGCCCAAGTCGGCGGAGAACGCCACCTTGAGGCTGCGGGGATCGGTTGGCGCCAGACTGTCGCCGACCAGGGTCTGTGCGCCGGGCAGGCTCCAGGGGTCGCGCGGGTCGTGGCAGGCCATCGCGCGCAGCATCAGGTGAATGTCCTCGACGCTGCGCGCCATGGGGCCGTCGACGGACAAGGGGTTGAAGACCCGGCCCGGCGCGTCGTCCGGCACCAGCCGGGGCGTCGGGCGCAGGCCATAGACGCCGCAGTAACCCGCTGGCGTACGCAAGGATCCGCCCAGATCGGACCCGCTGGCCAGGGGCATCATCCCGCAGGCCAAGGCGACCGCCGATCCGCCCGAAGAGCCGCCGCAGGTGAGCGCCGGGTCATAGGGATTGCCCGTCGCCCCGAAGACCCGGTTCCAGGTATTGGCGCCTGCGCCGAACTCCGGGGTGTTGGTCTTGGCGGCGATCACCGCCCCCGCGCCGCGCAGCCGAGCGGCCAGCAGTTCATCCTCCGCCGGAACGTAGTCGGCGTAGAGCTCGGACCCGAAGGTGGTGCGAAGCCCGGCCGTCTCATTCAGGTCCTTCACGCCCGCCGGCAAGCCGTGCAGCAGGCCGAGCGGCTCCCCTCTAGAAACGGCCTCCTCCGCGCGCTTGGCGGCGGCGAGACCGGCCTCCTCGTCCAGGGTGACGACGGCGTTGACCGTCTCGTTGCAGGCTTTGATCCGGCTGAGGCAGGAGGTCCAGAGTTCCACGGGGGAAAGAGTCCCCTCTCCAATTCTGCGCCTGGCTTCTATGGCCGACAGTTCCCAGGGCTCGGACATGCTGCAACTAGGCTCCCTTATTGAAGGATCAGGGTAGGAGAGGCGCTTGGCCGAGGGCTTCCGCGCGCCCGGCCATCTCGACCAGGGGATCGTAGTCTCCCGCGGACAGAAGTGAAAAGCCCGAGAGCGCAAGGGCGGCGCGCGCCTCGGCCAGGGCGGGGTCTTCCACGGCGGCGAGAAGCGCGGACTGCAAGGCGGCGACCTTCGCGGCCTCCGCGCCCGGCGCGGTCACATAGGGCAGGCCCGGAACGGCGGGAGAGCGCTCAAGCACCCGGAGCGCCGCCACCTCCCCCGGCGCGGTGCGCGCGATCAGCCCGAAGGTCACGCAGTCGATGGCGGCCAGGTCCGCCCGCCCTTCCCGGACCGCAGCCAGGGAGGCGCGATGCCCGCCGCTCTCCAGGACCTGGCCGAAGAAGGGCCCTGCAGCCCCCAGTTGGCTCACCATGTAGCGCAAGACGTTCTGACCGGAGTGCGATCCCGCCATGTTGACCGCCGCGCGGCGGCCGCGCAGGTCGGCAAGACCTTCAGCCTCCTCCTCCAACCTCACCACCAGAAAGGAGCAGTAGAGCGGCCCCTCGCATCCCGTAAGGTCGTAGTGCGGAGTCGCGAGATAGCGGGGCGGAGGCGGATCGCCGAGCCGAAGGTCGTAGCCGCAACACTGCGCCAGCAGAAGACCGGGATCGCGCCAGAGCGCAGGGGCAGGCAAGCTTCGGTCCAGCGCCTCGGGCAGCTCTGCGAAGCCCGCCGCCCGCAGATGCCCGCGCAGCCCGAGCCACCAGGCGTCATGCGCCGCGCGCAGCTCCGGCAGGTCGTACATGGGAAGGCCCGCCAGGGTCACGCGCGCCGGCCCTTGCTCATTTCTTCGAGCAGACCCTGGACGTGGCCCGCGACATCCGGCGGCTGAACCACGGCGGCGCGGATCAAGCCGTCGAAGTGGCGCGTCATGGCGCGGATCTGTTCGGTGCCGTTCAGCATCAGATACATGTTGCCGACGTAAATCGCCGCGCGCTTGGCCCCGAAGATGGTGTAGGGGGCCGAGAAGTGCGCCAACCCGTCGAACAGGAACCAGCGGAAGGTCGGATAGAGTTCTTCCAGCCGCTCCACGATGTTCTCCAGTTGCTGGCGCCGCACGGCCTTGGGCAGTCCTTCCCAGATGCCCTGGCCCAGGGCGAACTCGCGCAGCATCTGGGTCGGGCTGCAGACCTCCATGTCGGTTTCCGGTCGGCGGGAGTACTCAAGACGCATCTCCGCCTGTTCCAGCCGCGCCTCTTCCACCCGGTCGCCGTGGGGCGCGAACTCGTAGCGAATCACCTTCGGGTCCTTCAACAGGTCCGGCAGGCTGGTGGGGATGTAACGGATCTTGCTGCCCAAGACTTCGGCGTGCCAGCGCACCAGACGCTCATCGAGGGGCACGTTGGCCCCTGCTTCGAACTCCGGCTCGTTGGACACCAGCTCGTTGCCCGGCGTGCCGCTTTCGCTCAATCCCAGCAGCCAGTCGAGCGAAACCTGCGCCTGACGCGCGATCGCGAGGATCGTCTCGGCGCGCGGCAGCCTCTCGTTGCCCGGCGACAGCAACTGGGAAAGCGTCGAGCGGTCGAGCCCGACATCGTCGGCAAAGGCCGAGCGGGTGCGCCCGCTCTCCTCCAGCACCTGCGTCAAGCGCTGGCGAAACCGCTCGACCGTCTCGGATCTATCCATGCCCGGCTCAGAACTCCTGCTTGACTGCTTTAGTCACTTATGGTGATTATTCACCACAGCCGTGGTGTTTGTACAACATCTGCGATTCGCAACACCCACTCTTCGCAACACCCTGCGTCGTCGTTCTTTAAAACTGTCCAGGAGGCCGCATGACCGCCGCGCCAGCCACATTGGCCATCTCCCTTCGCAAAGTCGAGTATCCGACGCTTGCGCTGGCGATTGCAATTTACGGCGGCCTGGCGCTCCTGACCCTCTTCCACAGCCTCGTTCCCTGGCCTCTGCTTCTGCTTCTCGGCGGGTACTTCGTCGCCTGGCACGGCTCGCTTCAGCACGAGGTGGTGCACGGGCACCCGACTCCCTGGCCTCTGGTCAACCGCCTGCTGGTTCTGCCCAGCCCCTGGCTGATCTTGCCCTTCGATCTCTATCGCGAGAGCCACCTGCGGCATCACCGCAACGAATGGCTGACGGACCCCTTGGAGGATCCGGAGAGCTACTACGTGACCGCGGCGACCTGGCAGCGGATCGGCGCGCCGGGGCGCGGCTTCCTGCGGGCCTACAACAGTCTTCTCGGCAGGCTGCTTCTGGCCCCTGTCGTGATCACGGCCAAGAGCCTGGCGGAATTGGCGGGCGGGCTGCTGCGCGGCGATGGCAAGCTGCTCGCGGCCTGGGCCCTGCACCTTCTCGGCGCCGCACTGGTGCTCTATTGGGTGCTCTCGGTGGCCGGCATGAGCCTTTGGGCCTATCTGCTGTTCTTCGTCTATCCCGGACTTTCGCTGACCTCGCTGCGCTCCTTCGCCGAGCACCGGGCGGCGACCGGCGTGACCGAGCGCACCGCGACCCTCAAGGCCGAGGCTCCTCTCGCGCTGCTGTTCCTCAACAACAACCTTCACTCCGTCCACCACGCGCAGCCGGGTCTTCCCTGGTATCGCATTCCGGCCGCCTGGCGCGCCACCCGGCCGGAAGAGTCCCCGGGCGCAGGCGAGAGCATCGACGGTTACCGAAGTCTCCTCGCCCGCTATCTGCTGCGCGTGAAGGAGCACCCGCTGCATCCCGCCGAGCGGCGCGAACCCGCTTACGCCACGGCGACCGGCACCCGGCCCGGCAGCCAGTCCTGACACGCGGCCAATCTTGAAACTCCGCCAGTCCTGAAACGCCGCCTCAGGCGGCCTTGACGCCGCCTTCGCGCTTGCGCCGCTCCACGAAGCTCTCAAGCTCTTCGGCGATGGCTGGATCCAGATCGGGCTGCTCGTAGCTCTCAAGCAAGTCCTTGTAGATCAGGTTCGCGCGCTGGGTCGCGTCGAGTGCGCCGCCCTCGCTCCAGGTCTCGTAGTTCCGCCAGTCCGAGAGGAAGGGACTGTAGAAGGCCGTCTCATAGCGCTTCAGCGTATGGGCCGCGCCGAAGTAATGCCCGCCGGGGCCCACTTCGCGAATGGCGTCGAGGCCCAGCGCCTCCTCGCTGACGTCGAGGGGTTGCAGCACCTCGGCCATGCCCTGAAGCATCTCCGCGTCGAGAATGACCTTCTCGTAGGAGGCCGTGAGGCCCCCCTCCATCCATCCAGCGGCGTGCATCATCAGGTTCACGTGTCCCATCACGGCGCCCCAGATCGACATCTGCGATTCATAGGCTGCCTGGGCGTCGACCGCGTTGGAGGCATTGACGTTGGAGGAGCGGTAGGGAAGGCGGTTCAGCCGCGCGAGCTGCCCGCCCGCGAAGGCGGCGCGCACGTACTCCGGCGTACCGAAGGCCGGGGCGCCGCTCTTCATGTCCACGTTGGAGGTGAAACCGCCATAGATCACCGGCGCGCCGGGCCGCACCGCCTGCACCAGCGCCAGCCCCGCCAGCGCCTCGGCATTCTGCTGGGCCAACGCGCCCGCGATGGTCGCCGGGGCCATCGCGCCCGAGAGCGTGAAGGGCGTGATCGCCACGATCTGATTGCGCCGCGCCATCTCGATCAGGCCCTCGATCATCGGGCCGTCCAGCCTCAGCGGCGAGGAGGTGTTGACGATGGTGTAGAGGGAGGGCTCGCGCAGCAGCCCCTCCTCGTCCAGACCGCGTCCGATGCGCGCGATCTCGATCGCGTCCAGCATCCGCTCGCGGCCCAGCGCGTAGCCGTGAAAGCATTTGTCGGTCAGCGTGACGCAGGCCGCCACCGCGTCGAGGTGACGGGTCGAGGGATCGAGATCGACCGGCTCCACCGGATAGCCCGAGACCAGATGGATGATGTTGAGGCTCTGGCAAAGGCGGACCAGATTGCAGTAGTCCTTGAAGTTGCCGACACGCCGGCCGCCGTCCAGGTCGGACACGTTGGGTGCGCTCCCCACCGAGCCGAAGACCATGCAGCGTCCGCCGATCTCAAGATGCTTCTCCGGGTTGCGGGCGTGAAAGGTGAAGCGCTCAGGCGCCTTGCCCACCAGCTCCAGGACCAGCGCACGGTCGAAGCGCACGCGCTGACTGCCCGCCGCGGTCTCGGCGCCCGCCTGCTTCAGGTACTCGATCGCATCGGGATGGAGGAAATCCATGCCGATTTCCTCGAGGATGGTGAGCGACGCCTCCTGAATGGCCTGCAACTCATCGGCGCTCAGGACTTCGATGGGCGGGAAGCGGTTCTCCACGCGCCGCCAGGGGAGCTGGTGAAAACCGCGCCGCGATCCGCTGCTCTCCCGGCGGCTGCCCCGCCGCCTGCCGCGCCGTTCCTCGTCGGCCATGCTGACCTTCCCAAGAAAAAGGGGTTGTCGGATGTTTCAAGGAAGGAGAGTGCACCGCCTTTGCGGTTTCTCCAATAGGCTAGCTGCGACGGAAACTATCACCGTCTCGCCAGGGCCAGCCAGGCGCCCCCGGCGATCAGGACCGACCCTGTCACGCGGTTGATCCAGCGTAGCCGCCCGGGCTTCGAAAACCAGCGCCGCGCGCCGCCCGCCGCCAGCGCGTAGAGACCGTCGCCCAGCAACGCGATCACCCAGAAGGTGACGCAGAGCAGCGCCATCTGCGGCCCCGCCGCTTCGCCGGGATCGATGAACTGCGGCAGGAAGACCGCCAGGAAGGCCATGGACTTGGGATTGGAGAGCGAGATCAGAAAACCTTGCAGGAACAGCTTCCCGAAGGGCAGGCGCGGTTCGGGCTCGACACCCTCCAGCCGCCCGCCCTCGCGCAGCCGCTGCACGCCCAGCCAGATGAGATAGGCAGCACCGATCCAGCGCACCCAGTCGAACCACTCGGCCATGACCCCGATCAGGAAGGAGAGGCCGAGGCCCACGGCGGCCAGCAGCAGGGCGGTGCCGCTCTGCGTGCCTGCGAGACTCACCAGCGCATAGCCGCTGCCGTGGCGCAGGGCATTGGCGATCACCAGGGACACCACCGGCCCGGGCACGATGATCACCACGAACGCGGCGACCACGAAGGCGAGATAGAGATCGAGCGGCATGGTCCTTGACCTTTGCTGAAAAGCAGCTTGGAGAGCTTAGCTAGCCAAACTTTCGCCCCCGGCGCCAGTCCCGCCGCAGAGACACCAGGGCGGAGCGAACGCGAGGCTGGACGAAACAAAGCAGCTGCGTGCACTCTGCCGATCCTAAAAGCACGCAGCCTGTGATGAGGAGGAGCGGCGGTGAAGTCTCACGTAAGGGTTGCCGTGATCGGCGGCGGAGTGGTCGGTTGCTCGGTGCTCTATCACCTGACCAAGCTCGGCTGGAAGGATGTCCAGCTGATCGAGCGCTCCGAGTTGACCAGCGGGTCCACCTGGCACGCGGCCGGCGGCTTCCACACCCTCAACGCCGATACCAACATGGCCGCGCTCCAGGGCTACACCATCCGGCTCTATAAGGAGCTTGAGGAGATTTCCGGCCAATCCTGCGGCCTGCACCATGTCGGCGGCCTGACGCTGGCCACCACGCCCGAGCGCATGGACTTCCTGAAGCAGGAGCGCGCCAAGCACCGCTACATGGGCCTGGAGACCGAGCTCGTCGGACCGGAGGAGATCGCCAAGCTCTCCCCCATCACCAACACCGAGGGTGTGATCGGCGCGCTCTACGATCCGCTCGACGGCCACCTGGATCCTTCCGGCACGACCCACGCCTACGCCCGCGCCGCCCGCCTCCAGGGCGCCGAGATCGTCCTGCGAAACCGGGTGCTGGAACTCAATCCGCAGAGCGACGGCTCCTGGCAGGTGGTGACCGAAGCGGGCACGGTGATAGCCGAGCACGTGGTCAACGCCGGCGGCCTTTGGGCGCGTGAACTGGGCGCCATGGCCGGCGTCTTCCTGCCGCTGCATCCCATGGAGCACCAGTATCTGGTCACCGAGGACATCCCGGAGGTCTACAACCACGGCAGCGAGCTGCCGCATGTCATGGACCCGGCGGGCGAGAGCTATCTGCGCCAGGAGGGCCGCGGGCTGGTGATCGGCATCTATGAGCAGGCCTGCGACCCCTGGGCGGTGGACGGCACCCCCTGGGACTTCGGGCACGAGTTGCTGCCGGACCAGTTGGACCGGATCGCCGAGCCCCTGGAATACGCCTTCAAACGCTACCCCTGTCTCGGGCGCGCGGGCATCAAGCGGATCATCAACGGACCCTTCACCTTCGCGCCCGACGGCAACCCTCTGGTCGGCCCGGTGCCGGGGCTTCGGAACTACTGGTCGGCCTGCGGCGTCATGGCGGGCTTCAGCCAGGGCGGCGGCGTGGGCCTGACCCTGGCCGAATGGATGGTGGAGGGCGAAGCCTCGCGCGATGTCTACGCCATGGACGTGGCACGCTTCGGCGACTGGGTGACGCGCGCCTATACCCGCAACAAGGTGATCGAGAACTATCAGCGGCGCTTTTCCGTCTCCTACCCGAACGAAGAGCTTCCCGCCGGGCGCCCGCTCGACACCACGCCGGTCTATCCGCTCTGGAAGGCTCAGAACGCGGTCTTCGGGCAGGGCTATGGCCTGGAACACGTCAACTACTTCGCACCGGAAGGAGAAGAGCCCTACGAGGTCCCCTCCTTCCGCCGCTCCAACGCCTTTAAGACCGTGGCCGCTGAGTGCCGGGCCGTGCGCGAGGCCGTGGGCATCAACGAGATCCATAACTTCGGCAAGTATCTTGTCTCCGGCCCCGGCGCCGAGGCCTGGCTCGACCGGATCATGGCGGGCCGGATGCCCAAGCTGGGCCGCATCACGCTGACCCCCATGCTGAGCCCCAAGGGCAAGATCATCGGGGACTTCACCGTGACCCGCCTGGCCCCTGAAGCCTTCCAGCTGACCGCGTCCTACAGCGCCCAGGCGTTCCATTCGCGCTGGTTCCAGATGAACCTGCCGGCAGACGGATCGGTGACCATCGATAACGTCTCCTTGAAGCGGATCGGCTTTCAGATCGCCGGACCGAAAGCGCGCGATCTGCTGTCCCGCGTGGCGCGCGCCGATGTCTCCCATGCAGCCCTGCCCTTCATGGCGGCGCGGCACTTGGAGGTCGGGCTCTGCGACGCCCTGGTTCAGCGGGTCACCTACACCGGCGATCTCGGCTATGAGATCTACGTGCCCGCCGAACAGCAGCTCGCCCTTTACGAGGCGCTGACGCGGGCGGGTGCGGACCTGGGCCTGAAGCCCTTTGGCATGCGGGCCATGATGTCGCTGCGCCTGGAGAAGTCCTTCGGGTCCTGGATGGCCGAGTTCAAGCCGGACTACCTGCCGGCGGAAACCGGCATCGACCGTTTCGTCGCCTACGACAAGCCAGCCGACTTCATCGGCAAGGCCGCCGCGCTGGAGGAGCGGGCCAAGGGCCCGGCGCGGCGCATCTGCAGCTTCCGGGTGGAGGCGTCGGACGCCGACGTTGCCGGATACGAGCCGATTTGGGTAGATGGTGAGGTCGTAGGCTTCGTGACCTCCGGCGGCTACGCGCATCATGCCGCGACCTCGGTCGCGCTCGGGTTCCTGCCCGTCGGGCTCATCGAAGAGGGCCGGAAAGTGGAGATCGAAATCCTGGGCGAGCGTCGCCCAGCGACACTCTTTACGCGGACATTGTTCGATCCCGAAAATCAACGGATGAGGAGCTAGCCTTTTCCGCTGGGCGGCGTTATTGAATGCGTCATGACTGACAAGCTGACCGAGCTGCTTTCCACCCGCCCCTGGCTGCTCGCCGACGGTGCGACGGGCACAAACCTTTTTGCCGCCGGACTTGAAAGCGGCGACGCTCCGGAACTCTGGAACACCGACCCGGAATTCTCCGAGCGCGTCTACGCTCTCAACAAATCCTTCGTCGATGCCGGGTCGGATATCATTCTGACCAACTCCTTCGGCGGCAACCGCTACCGCCTGAAGCTGCACAAGGCCGAGGGCCGGGTCGCCGAATTGAACGAAGCCGCCGCCGCCATAGCGCGCCGCGCCGCCGACAGCGTGGACCGCCCCGTCCTGGTCGCAGGTTCGCTCGGGCCCACGGGCGAGATTCTGGAGCCGGTCGGCACGCTCTCCGAAGCCGATGCGAGGAGCGCTTTCGCCGAGCAGGCAAAGGCGCTGGCGGCTGGCGGAGCGGACCTGATCTGGATCGAGACCATCTCCTCCGTCGAGGAACTGAGAGCCGCTGTCGCGGGCGCTGCGGAGAGCGGACTGCCCGTGGTTTCCACCCTCTCCTTCGACACCAACGGCTGCACCATGATGGGCGTGACGCCAGCGGCGGTGGCTCACCTCATGCACAATCTTGACGCCAGGCCCGCCGCCTATGGCGCCAACTGCGGCACGGGCGCCGCCGAACTGGTGACGGCCCTGCTTTCGATGAGCGACGCCGCCGGCGAGGACGACATCCTGATCGCAAAGAGCAACTGCGGCATCCCGCGCTATGAAGGCGGCAAGATCGTCTATAGCGGCACGCCCGAGCTAATGGCCGCCTATGCCTGCCTGGCGTTGGATGCCGGCGCCAGGATCATCGGCGGATGCTGCGGCACCACGGCTGACCACCTGAGGGCGATGAAGAGCGCTTTGGAGAGCCACGCAAAAGGCGCGAAGCCGACCCTTGAGACGATCGTTGCCAAACTCGGCGAGGTATCGGCGGGCAGCGCGGCACTCGGCAGCGGCCAGCCTCTGGGCGAGCGTCCAACGCGCGACCGCGGCCAGCGCGGGCGCCGGCGAAGAGGTTAGACCCGGTTTTGCAGGTAAGAGCCTAGGCCGCGTCGGTCTTCTGGGCGCTGCCCTGGGACTGGCGCATGATGCCGCCGTAGATCGCCTCGTCATCGCAGACGCCGACGAGCTTCCCATCCTCGACCATCAGAACCGGCAGGCCGCAGCTGTGGCGCAGCGCGATGATCTCGGACATGGGCACCTCGGGAGAGATGCAGGGCAGGCAGCCCGCCCGCGCACCTTCGGCCAGGATCTCGACCGGCACGCCTGACTTCTCAGCGGATGCCGGACGCCCTTCGGCGGACAGCGTCACCTTGAGCCCGCTCTCAGACGAAAGCAGCAGGCTCTCCCCCTCACGCGGCAGGTCGGCCAGCTCGCGCATCAGGGTGCCGCCGCGCAGCACCTTCAAGGGGTTCATGTGCGCGACGAACTCGGCCACGTAGTCGCTGGCGGGATTGAGCACGATCTCCTCCGCCTCCCCGGCCTGCACGATGCGCCCGCCCTCCATGATGGCGATCTTGTTGCCGAGCTTCAGCGCTTCGTCCAGGTCGTGGGACACGAAGACGATGGTCTTGTTGAGCCGCTCTTGCAGTTCAAGAAGCTCATCCTGCAGGTGGTCGCGGATCAGCGGGTCCAAAGCGGAGAAAGGCTCGTCCATCAGCAGGATGTCGGCGTCGGTCGCAAAGGCGCGGGCGAGGCCCACGCGCTGCTGCATGCCGCCGGAAAGCTCATGGGCGTACTTGGTGGCCCACTGCCCCAAGCCGACCAGCTCGAGCTTGTCCTTGACGACCCTCTGGCGTTCGGCCTTGCCGAGGCCGCGCAGCTCCAGGCCCAGGCCCACGTTCTCCTCCACCGTGCGCCAGGGCAGCAGGGCGAACTGCTGAAACACCATGGCGACCGAGTTCATGCGCAGTTGCCGCAGGGCCGAGCCGGAACAGTTGGCGACATCCACTTCCTTTTGACCGCGCGCGCGGACCACGACCCGGCCGCGCGTCACCTTGTTGAGGCCGTTGACGGCGCGCAGCAGCGTCGACTTGCCGGAGCCGGAGAGGCCCATGAGGACGCAGATCGAGCCCTCCTCGACCTCCAGCGTCGCGTCGGCCACGCCCAGCACCTGACCGGTGGCGGCCAGGATCTCGTCGCGTGTCTTGCCCTCGTCGAGCAGGGGCAGAGCCGTCTTGGGGCTGTCCCCAAAGATGATGTCGACCTTTTCGAAGGAAACGGCGCTCATGATCTCAGCCCTCCTTCTTCTTCGCCGGCGCGCGGCGTTCGCCGGGCTGCTTGCAGACGCGGTCCAGCAGGATCGCCAGGATCACGATGGCGAGCCCGGCCTCGAAACCCTGGGCGATGTTGACGGTGTTCAGCGCGCGCACCACCGGCTTGCCCAGACCGTCGGCCCCGACGAGGGCGGCGATCACCACCATGGAAAGCGACAGCATGATGCACTGGGTGAGCCCCGCCATGATGGTCGGCAGGGCATGGGGCAGTTCGACCTTCCAGAGCAGCTGCGACTTGGTCGCGCCAAAGGACTCGCCCGCCTCCACCAGTTGCTTGGGCACCGAAGAGATGCCGAGATGGGTCAGGCGGATCGGCGCCGGGATGGCGAAGATCACCGTGGAGATCAGGCCCGGCACGACCCCCAGCCCGAAAAGGATCAAGGTCGGGATCAGATAGACGAAGGTCGGAATCGTCTGCATGAGGTCGAGGACCGGCCGCAGCAGGGTGAAGAGCCAAGGCCGGTGGGCCGCGGCGATGCCGAGCGGCACGCCCACCAGCATGCAAACCCCGGTGGCGAAGATGATCAGCGCCAGGGTCTCGATGGTGGCTTCCCAGTAGCCGAGGTTGATGACCAGCAGCAGCGATCCGACGATCACCGCCGTCAACTTCCAGGAGCGATGGAGAGCAAAGGCGCCACCGGCCAGGAGCGCCACCAACAGCAGCGGCGGCACCCAGGTCAAGGCGTCGATCAAGCCCTCGATCACCACCTCAAGGCCCTCGGTGAAGATGTCGAAGGCCCAGGCCGCGTGGTCCTGAATGAAACGGATTGCGCTGTCGATCCCTTTACCGATCGGCAGCTTGTTCTCGGTCAGCCATTCTTCCATGCGCTCCACGGCGGACGGCGGCCAAACCCGAAGGGCTTCGCCGCCGCCGCACGTCTCCTATCTGATAAGCCTGTCGTGGGACCTCGTTCAGAGGCCCAAGTGCGCCTTCACTGCGGGCAGTCCGGGCTCACCGTCGACCGTGGTGACGCCTTCCAGCCAGCCGTCCAGCACGCCGGGATTGGCCTTCAGCCACTCGGTGGCGGCGACGATCTCGTTCTTCCCGTCGGTCAGGATGGCGTCCATGATCGCGCCTTCCATGGGCAGGGTGAACGTCAGATTATTCAAAAGCTTACCGACGTTTTCGCATTCACTGGTGTAACCAGCGCGCACGTTGGTGTGGACCGTCGCCGGGCCGAAACCGGTATCGCCCATGCCGCCCAGGTAGTGCAGCTCCATGCGGCCCATGATGGGGTGCGGAGTCCAGCCGAGGAAGGCGATCCACTCCTCGTTGCGCATGGCGCGCTCGGCCTGGGCCAGCATGCCCTGCTCGCTCGACTCGACCAGCTCGAAGCCGTCCAGATTGTTGGCGGGGTCTTCGATCATTTCCAGCACGATGCGGTTGCCGTCGTTGCCGGGCTCGATGCCGTAGATCTTTTCCTCGAACTTGTCGGGGTGATCGCCGAGCTGCTCGAGCGAGGTGACGCCGGCGTCGGCCACGTACTGCGGCACGACGAGGCCGTAGCCCGCCCCTTCCAGGTTGATGCCGATGCTCTCGACCGAGCCGTCGTCCAGGAACGGCTGAACGTCGGCGGCCATGGAGGGCATCCAGTTGCCCAGGAAGATATCGATGTCGCCGTTCTTGAGGCTGGCGTAGGTGACCGGAACCGAGAGCAACTCGGTCTGCGGCGTATAGCCCAGCCCCTCCAGCACCACGGAGGTGGCGGCGGTGGTGGCGGTGATGTCGGTCCAGCCGACGTCCGAGAAGCGGACGGTCTGGCAGGATTCCGGCACGGCCGCTTGCGCGCCGCTGGCGGCGAAGGCCGCGGCCAGAACGGCGGAGAATGTCGTCTTACGAAGCATGGTCATGAAGCTCCCGTTGTTGTGCTTGGCCGCCCTCGGACGGGGCGGCTCCTTCCGCTTGAATGCGGGCTCAACGATAGCAGCCGCACCGGGGCATTCCAGCAAAAACGCAAGGGCGGCGAAGAGGGGCGTCGGCAGGCCGGTCAGCAGGGGCGTCAGGACGGCCCCTGACCGCGCGCCTCGACCCCGGCTTCGCCGTTCTGCTGACCGCTGTCCGGAGGCATGGCTGCAGGCGCCTCGTCCCTTTCCACCGGATCGACGCGCGGGTCCAGTTCCGGGACCACCGGGGCGAGCGGCGGCGTCGCCACCATGGCCCCCTGCTCGACCACCGGCAGGGCCTCACGCACCTTCATGCGATGGCGCACGAAGAGCGCCAGCAGGAGCGCCAAGACGGCGACGTTGCCGAAGTAGGTCTCGTCCCCGATGAAATCCATCAGGAGCGCCGTCAGGATCGGCCCCACCGTCGCCCCCGCCGAGTATGACAGCAGCAGGGCCGAGGAGCCCGCCACGTACTTCTCGCGCGGCAGGTAGTCGAAGGCCTGCGCGACGGAGAGCGGATAGATCGCCGCCGTGCCGCCACCCATCATGGCGGCCACCAGCAGCACCGTGGTGGGCGGCAGATAGTCGCCGAGGAACGCCAGTCCAACCCCGGCGCTGCAGGCGATCACCACCAAGATCAGCACGATGACCAGAATGCTGCGGCGGTCGTAGCGGTCCGAATAGCGCCCTATGGGCCACTGCAGCAGCAGCCCGCCCAGCGTCACGGCGCCAATGAAGAGGGAGACCTCAAGCGTGTCGAAGCCGACGCGCCGCGCATAGACCGCCGCCAGGCCCCAGATGCCGCCCTGCATCAAACCTGATGAAGCCGAGCCGATGACGCTCAAGGGCGAAGCGCGGTAAAGCTCCACCACGGACATGGGCTGCACCGCCTCCAGGTTCGGCGCGGCGACGCGCGTCAGCGCGGTGGGCGCCACGCAGAGCGTGGTCAGGACACCCGCCACCAGGAACACCTCCAACCCGTCGAGCGGATATATGTTGATCAACTGCTGGCCGCCGATCATCGCGAGGTAGGAGACCGTGGTGTAGAAGGCCATCATCTGGCCGCGGGTCCTGTTCTCGGAGCGCTCGTTGAGCCAGCTCTCGGCCGTGGAGAACAGCCCGGCCAGACACACGCCGGTGGCAAAGCGCAGCAGCACCCAGGCGACCGGATGGAACAGGAGCGGCAGGGCCAAAACCGTTGCGGTCATGACGGCGGCGAAACCCGCAAAGGACCGGATGTGCCCGACCTTTACGATGATCCTCTGCCCGTAGTAGGCCCCGGCCAGCAGTCCGGCGAAGTAGGAGGAGGCGACCAGACCGTTGGTGAGGGTGGAAAAGCCCGCCGCTTCCAGCCGCAGCGGCACGGCGACGCCCATCAGCGAGTGCCCGACGAGCAACAGCAGGACGCCCAGCATCAGGGTAGCAACCGGCCTTATGACACTGAGCATCGGACCTCGCGCGGGGTCGTTGGAAGGATGGGCGGCATTGCCTTTGGCCCGATGCTAGCAAAACTTGTGCCCGCGCGTCAGGGACCCGCGACGGAAAATCTCGCCCCCTACTCCTGAATGAGCTTTTCCAGGGTCTCCAGGCGGTCGGCTTCGGCCACGGGTTTGTCCCAGCGGATGCGGTGCACCCTGGGAAAGCGCATGGCGACGCCCGACTTGTGGCGGGTCGAGCGGTGCAGCGCGTCGAAGGCCACCTCCAGCACCAGACCCGGCTTGACCGCGCGCACCGGCCCATAGCGCTCCACGGTGTTGTCCCGGACCCACTTGTCGATCCGCTTCAGCTCCGCATCGGTGAAACCGAAGTAGGCCTTGCCAACCGGCACCAGGTCCTCCCCGCGCCAGACCCCGAAGGTGTAGTCGGAATAGAAGGAAGAGCGCTTGCCGTGCCCGCGCTGGGCGTAGAGCAGCACGGCGTCGGCGGTCAGGGGATCACGCTTCCACTTGAACCAGGGGCCCTTGGGCCGCCCCGCCACATAGCCGCTGTCGCCGCGTTTGAGCATCAGCCCTTCGATGGCGTTGTCGCGCGCGCCCTCGCGCAACTCCGCCAGGGTCTCCCAACTGTCGAAGGCGATCAGGGGCGAGAGGTCGAGGCGCTGAGGCCGGTGGCGCTGGAACCACTTTTCCAGCCGACCCCGGCGCTGATCGAAGCTGAGCGCGCGCAGGTCTTCCTCCCCCTCGATCAGGATGTCGTAGGCCCGGATGTGCGCCGGATGCGCCTCCAGGAGCTTGCGGGTCACCGACTTGCGGTTCAGCCGCTGTTGCAGGTCGTTGAAGGGGGCCACCTCCCCCTCCTCTTCCCGCAGCACCAGCAGCTCCCCGTCCAGAACCGCATCCAAACCCTGCGCTGAGTCCAGGATGTCCGGGAAGGCCGGACCGATCTCCTCGCCTGTCCGAGAGAAGAGATGCACGCCCTTGGGTCCGGCGGAGAGCTGAACACGGATGCCATCCCACTTCCACTCCGCCCGGTAGTCCCGCGGCTCCAGCTTGGCGAAGTCGGCCTCCTCCGCCGGATTGGCCAGCATCATGGGGCGGAAGGCCGCGCGCGGGTCGATCTCGGGGCGCGGGCCCTTGCCCTCCAGCCAGGCAAAGAGACTTTCGTAGGGCGCGCTCAGCCCGTGCCAGACCTCCTCCACCTCCGCAACGTCGCGCCCACCCAGCCGGGCCAAGGCCGTCTTGGCCAGCCGTTCCGAGACGCCGACCCGCAGGCCGCCGGTGATGAGCTTCAGAAGCGCAAAACGCTCCTCGGCGGCCAAACTGTCGAGCCAGCGCTCAAGCAGGGCGGGCACCTCGCTGCGCTTGGCGCTGTCCAGGGCTTCGACCAGTTCGCTCAGGGCGGGGGTCCGGTTCGCGCGGCCCTTGGCCGGCCAGATCAGGGCCGCCGTCTCGGCAAGGTCGCCGACGTAATCGTAGGACCAGCCGAAGAGCACGGGATCGACCCGTTCCTCCACCAGGCTCCGGATGGCGCCGGCCTTCGCGTTCTTGAAGCCGAGCCCGCCGGTCAGCGCCGCGAGACCGTAGCCCCGGTCCGGGTCCGGCACGCGGGCGAAGTAATCCTCAAGAAGCGCCAGCTTCGCATTGCGCGAGGGCGTAAAGACCAATCTTTCAAGCAGTTGCGCGAAGTTCCTCATTCGCTCTCCTGCTCCTCTTCTCCGCGTCCGATCAGGGAGAGGGCGCGCGCCCGGAAGCCCTTCTGTGAGGCCCAGTGGACCAGCGCCTCCTCGTTGCCGTGGGTGACCCAGACCTCCGGCGCAGCCACCTCCTCCAGCGTCGCGGTCAGTTCATCCCAGTCGGCATGGTCCGAGATGATCAGCGGCAGTTCCACGCCGCGCTGACGCGCCCGCTGGCGTACCCGCATCCAGCCCGAGGCCATGGCCGTGACCGCATCCGGCAGACGCCGCGACCAGCGGTCGGCCAGGGCGGAGGGCGGGGCCATGACGATCGCCCCCGCCAGCTCCACCGCCTCGCGTCCGGCGACCGGTTCAAGTTGGCCCAGCGCCACGCCCTCGGCCTGATAGAGTTCGCAGAGCGCCTGAAGCGCGCCGTGCAGGTAGATGGGGCGCTGGTATCCGGCCTGCCGCAACAGCGCGATCACCCTCTGGGCCTTGCCGAGCCCATAGGCCCCCACCAGATGCGCTCTCTCAGGAAACAGCTCCAAAGATTTGAAAATCTTCGATATTTCTTCCTTATCATCCGGGTGCCGGAAGACCGGCAGGCCGAAGGTCGCCTCGGTGATGAAGACATCGCAGGCAACCGGCTCGAAGGCCGCGCAGGTCGGGTCCGCCCGGCGCTTGTAGTCGCCGGAGACGACGCAGCGCGCGCCCTTGTAGCTCAGCACGGCCTGGGCGCTGCCCAGCACGTGCCCGGCTGGCGCGAAGGCGACATCGACCTCTCCGACCTTCTGGACCTCGCCATAGGCAAGCGGCTGGAGACTCTTGCCCGCCGCATCCCGGTAGCGGGCCTTCATGATGGCGAGGGTCTCCGGCGTCGCCAGCACCTTGGCGTTGTTGGGCCGGGCGTGGTCGGCATGGCCGTGGGTCACGACGGCCCGCTCGACCGGGCGGGCCGGATCGACGTAGAAGCCGCCCGGCTTGCAGTAGAGTCCCTGGGGCCGGACTTCCAACCATGTCTCGGGATGAGGGGCGCGCGTCGTCATGCCCCGCAATATGGCGCTTGAGCGCTCCCTGGGCTAGGCTCTCGGAACCATGAGCCAAGAATTCATCCTGCACGAAAAGCTCGCCGCCGACTGCGCCCTCGTCACCGATTGGCCGCTGTCGCGGGTCTTGCTGATGAACGACGCGACCTACCCCTGGCTGATCCTTGTCCCGCGCCTGCCCGGCCTGCGCGACCTGGATGACCTGACGCCGCCCAGCCTTCAAGAGGTCGCACGGGAAATACAGAGTCTTTCCAAGGTGATGAAAGAGATTTTTAAACCTACGAAGATGAACGTCGCCGCCCTCGGCAACATGGTGCCGCAACTCCACATTCACGTCATAGCGCGCTTCGAGGATGACCCCGCCTGGCCCGGTCCGGTCTGGGGCGTCCAACCGCCGGAGTCCTATGAGGGCGAGGCGCTGGAGGCGCGCGTCTCAAGTCTGCGCCGCGCGCTGGATAGCGTTGTCGCCTGACGCCATATCCCGTGACATGACCGCCCTTTCCTTCGATCCGCAAAGCAGCCCCGGGCTGCCGGAGGTCTTCGAGCGCTGGTTCGAGGCGCGCGGCTGGGCGCCGCGCCGCCATCAGCTGGCGATGGTGGAGGCGGCCAAGACCGGGCAGTCGGCGCTGCTGGTCGCCCCCACCGGCGGCGGCAAGACCCTGGCGGGCTTCCTGCCCTCCCTGGTCGAGCTCAGCGCCGCGCCCCGGCCCGGGCTGCACACGCTCTACCTTTCACCCTTGAAGGCGCTGGCGGTCGACATCCACCGCAACCTGCTGACGCCGATCGAGGAGATGGGCCTTGAGATCGCCTGCGAGACCCGCACTGGAGACACGCCCCAGGCCAAGCGCCAGCGCCAGCGCCGCCGGCCGCCCAACATTCTTCTGACCACGCCGGAGTCCCTCGCCCTCCTGCTGTCCTATCACGACGCCGAAGAGCTCTTCGGGACCCTGCGCTGCGTGGTGCTGGACGAGCTGCACGCGCTCGCGGGAAGCAAGCGCGGCGACCAACTGGCGCTCTGCCTCTCGCGGCTGCAGGCGATCAATCCCGCGCTCCGCCGCGTCGGGCTTTCGGCGACGGTGCACGATCCGGAAGCGCTCACCGCCTGGGTCTCGCCCAGCGGCGATCCCGCCGACCCCCGCGTCTCCCGGATCGAGGGGGAGCCGGGCGCCGAGCCCGAGATCGAGATCCTGGCGACCCGCGAGTATCTGCCCTGGTCCGGCCACATGGCGCTCCACGCCCTCGGCGAAGTCTACGAACGGCTCTGCGCCCAGCAGAAGAGTGAGGGCACCACGCTGATCTTCGTCAACACCCGCGCCCAGGCCGAACTGGTGTTCCAGGAACTCTGGCGCAGGAACGAGGCGAAGCTGGCCATCGCGCTGCACCACGGCAGCCTCGCCGCCGAGCAGCGCCGCAAGGTGGAAGCGGCCATGGCGCGGGGCAGCCTGGACGCCGTGGTCGCCACCTCCTCCCTCGATCTCGGCATCGACTGGGGCGCGATCGACCTGGTGATCCAGGTCGGCGCGCCCAAGGGGGTCTCGCGGCTGCTGCAACGGATCGGCCGGGCCAACCACCGCCTGGACGCCCCCTCCAAGGCGTTGCTGGTGCCCGGCAACCGCTTCGAGGTGCTGGAGTGCCGCGCGGCGCTGGAGGGCGTGCGCCGCCACGAACTGGACGGCGATCCGCCCAAGACGGGCGGCCTCGACGTTCTGGCCCAGCACATTTGGGGCGCCGCTTGCGCCCAGCCGCTCGACGCCGCCGCGCTCTATGCCGAGGTGGTGACCGCCGCGCCCTACCGCGCGCTCAGCCGGGCGGACTTCGACGCGGTCCTCGACTTCGTGGCGACCGGCGGCTACGCGCTCAAGTCCTACGACCGCTTCCAACGGCTGCGCCAGGGACCGGATGGGCTCTGGCGCCTGACCAACGCGCGCCACGCCCAACGCTTCCGCATGAATGTCGGCACCATCGTCGAGCAACCCCTGATGAAGGTGCGCCTGCATCGCGGCAAGGTCCTGGGGGAGATCGAGGAGTACTTCGTGCAGGGCCTCCAGCCCGGCGACACCTTCGTCTTCGCCGGACAGTTGCTGCGCTTCCTCGGCGTGCGCGAGACGGTCGCGGAGGTCGCGCGCGGCGGCACGGGCGAGCCCAAGGTGCCGGCCTACGCGGGCGGCAGGCTGCCGCTCTCCACCTACCTCGCCGACCGGGTGCGGGCGATCCTTCAGGACCCCGGCAGTTGGGGGGACCTGCCGGCGACGGTGCAGGAGTGGCTGAGGCTTCAGCGCTGGCGCTCCCTCCTGCCCGACCGGGACGGCCTGCTGGTGGAGAGCTTTCCGCGCGCCGACAAGGAGTTCCTGGTCGCCTACAGCTTCGAGGGCCGCAACGCGCACCAGACGCTCGGCATGCTTTTGACCAAGCGCATGGAGCGCTTCGGCCTCTCCCCCCTCGGCTTCGTCGCCACCGATTACGTGATCGCGGTCTGGAGCCTGAAGCCCGCCAAGGACCTGGACGCGCTCTTCGATCAGGACATGCTGGGCGACGATCTCGAGGAATGGATGGCCGACTCCTCCATGCTGCGCCGGACCTTCCGCAACGTCGGCGTGATTGCCGGGCTGATCGAGCGCAAGGCGCCGGGCCAGGAGAAGAGCGGGCGGCAACTGACCGTCAACTCCGACCTGATCTACGACGTGCTGCGCAAGTACCAGCCGGATCACGTCTTGCTGCGGGCGACCTGGGCGGACGCGGCGGGCGGCCTGACCGACATCCGCCGCCTCTCCGACATGCTGGCGCGCATCAAGGGACGGATCCGTCACCGGCGGCTGGAGAAGATATCGCCGCTCGCCGTGCCGGTGCTGCTGGAGATCGGCCGCGAGCAGGTCTATGGTTCGGCGCTCGACGAGCTGCTGGACGAGGGCGTCCAGTCACTGATCCGCGAAGCCACCGAAGGCGAGGACCAAGCCGGCCTGCCGCTTTGATGACGGAACCGATGGAGAGCACAGGCCTCAAGCTAAACGGCGCCGCACTGGAGCTGCTGCCCTCGGGCGCGCTGCTGTGGCCGGAGCGCGCCCTGCTCGCCGTGGCCGATCTGCACCTGGAAAAGGCGAGCAGCTTCGCCCGCAAGGGCCAGTTCCTTCCGCCCTACGACAGCCGCGCCACCCTCGAACGCCTGGACGCCGTCCTGGCCGGGGTGAAGGTCGAGCGCGTGATCTGCCTGGGAGACTCCTTCCATGACCGGCAGGCGGCAGCGCGGCTCGACCCGGAGAGCGCCGCCCGGCTGGCCGACTTCACCGCGCGCTACGACTGGACCTGGATCGCGGGCAACCACGACCCGGATCCGAGCGGCCCCTGGGGCGGCAGGGTCCTGGAGGAGCTGGTGCTGGGCCCTCTCGTTTTCCGGCACGAGGCAGAAGCGCGGCTCTGCGACGGCGAGGTGTCCGGGCACTATCACCCCAAGGCGGCGATCCGCGTGCGCGGACGGCGCATGAGCTTCCGTGCCTTTCTGGAGGACGGGCGGCGCATGATCCTGCCCGCCTTCGGCAGTCTGACCGGCGGGTTGGACGCCGGCGATCCCGCCTTCGCCCCCCTGTTCCCGCAGGGGCTGCGCGCGCACCTGCTGGGGCGAAAGAGGGTGGCGAGTCTGCCACTGGAGGCTCTGGCGTAAAGAAAAGGCCGGCGGAGCCTTTCAGCGCCGCCGGCCCTTTGACCGATCCGAAGGGATGCGGACTTACATGCCCGGGATCAGGACCTTGTCGATCACGTGGATCAGGCCGTTGTCGGTGATGATGTCGGCGCGCACGACGTTGGCGTCGTTGATCATCACGCCGGACCCCAGACCGTTCACCTTGATCATGGAGCCTTCAACGGTCTTGGCCTCGGTCTGCTTGTTGGCCACGGCCGAGGACGGCACCTCACCGGCGACCACGTGGTAGGTCAGGATGGCGACGAGCTGGTCCTTGTTCTCGGGCTTCAGCAGGTTCTCGACCGTCCCTGCGGGCAGCGCGGCGAAGGCGGCATCGGTCGGGGCGAAAACGGTGAAGGGGCCTTCGCCCTGAAGCGTCTCGACCAGACCGGCGGCCTGGACGGCGGCGACCAGGGTGTTGAAGTCATCGGCCTGGACCGCGGTTTCGACGATGTCGCGGCCGGGCTTGGCGGGGCCGCTCGCAGCGGCCGGCTGAACGGCGGAAACGATGCCGACCGTGGCGAGCACGGCAAGCGTGCGGGAAACGAACTTGATCATGGAAACTCTCCCTTTATCTCAACGTCTGCAGCGGCGCGGACCTCCGCGCGGCTTCGCTCAAGAGCTAGACGTCAGACGAGGAGAGACAAGCTATTGAAAAATAAATAAATTGTGATCGAAGGCAGAGTGATCCAAACGCCGATATCATACGTAATTAAAGCCCTTTTTGATTGCGTTTTACCTAAATAAACAACCTCTAAAAGAATGGGAATTGACATTCATGGCCCCAAGCCTCCTCTGGTTCCGTCAGGACCTCCGGCTCACCGACAATCCCGCGCTGACAGCGGCGCTGGCCCGGCGAGAGGGTCTTGTGGCGCTCTTCATCCTCGACGACGAAACCGCCGGCGAATGGGCTTGGGGCGGGGCGAGCCGCTGGTGGCTGCACCATTCGCTGGCCGCTCTCTCCAAATCGATCGAGGGACTCGGCGGACGCTTGATCCTGAGGAAGGGGTGTGCCGAGAAGATCCTGCCGGAAGTGGCCGAGGAAGCCGGAGCGGGAGCGGCCTTCTGGAATCGCTGCTACGAGCCCTTCGCCATCGCCCGCGACAAGGCGATCAAGAGCGACTTGAAGGCGAAGGGCTTGGAGGTGGAGTCCTTCAACGGCTCTCTGCTGGTCGAACCCTGGGAGTTGAAGACAGGTGCAGGCGAGCCCTACAAGGTCTTCACGCCTTTCTGGAAGGCGCTCTCCGCGCAGTACCGGGATCAAGCGCCGCTGAAGGCGCCGACGCAGATCACGGCGCCGGAGACGCTGCCCCGCTCCGACCGGCTGGAGGACTGGAAGCTGCTTCCTGATAAGCCCGATTGGGCCGGCGGCCTGCGGGAGGCCTGGACGCCCGGCGAAGCCGGGGCGCAAGCGCGGCTTGCGGATTTCCTGGACGAAGCCTTGGCAGACTACAAGGACGGCCGGAACCGGCCCGACAAGCCCTTCGTCTCGCGCATCTCCCCTCACCTGCACTGGGGCGAGCTTTCGCCGCGCCAGGTCTGGCACGCAACGCGGCTCGCAGCCGAGCGCAACGGCGACAAGCGCACCGAGTCCTCGGCCTGGTCCTTCCTGCGCGAGGTCGGCTGGCGAGACTTCTCCTACAACCTGCTGTTCAACTGGCCGAGCCTGCCGGACGAGAACTGGAAGGAGAACTTCGACGGCTTTCCCTGGGCCGAGAACGAGGCGGGGCTGCGCGCCTGGCAGCGCGGGCGCACCGGCTATCCCATCGTCGACGCCGGGATGCGCGAGCTCTGGTCGAGCGGCTATGTCCACAATCGGGTGCGCATGATCGTCGCCTCCTTCCTGATCAAGGACCTGCTGATCCACTGGCGCGAGGGCGAACGCTGGTTCTGGGACACGCTGGTCGACGCCGATCTGGCGAACAACGCCGCGAGCTGGCAGTGGGTTGCCGGGTCCGGGGCCGACGCAGCGCCCTACTTCCGCATTTTCAACCCCATCTCCCAGGGCGAGAAGTTCGACCCCAAGGGCGATTACGTGCGCCGCTGGGTGCCGGAGCTGAAGGACCTGCCGGACGAGGTGATCCACAGACCCTGGGAGGCCGATGAGGCCGTGCTCGAGAAAGCCGGAGTCGTTCTGGACGACAGCTATCCCCGGCCGATCGTCGATCACGCCCAGGCCCGGCGCCGCGCCCTGGAAGGCTACGAGAAGATCAAGAAAAGCGCTTGATCGTGCATTAGCCTTCGCGCGATCACTGTCTTGCAACCCGCGCGACATGCAACGGTAACGCCCTCTTCCTATAAGCCGGGTGATGCGTGGGCGAAGCGCCGCTTCGCTACGACACGCCGTTTCACCAGAGCTGTAAGGCAAGGGAGATTTCTATGAGCCAGAGCGAAGGCCGCCATCAGCGCGACAGCATGACCTATGAAGAGTCGGAGGATATCCCCTCCAACCCCTCCACGACCCCGACCCTGGGCGACGTGATCAACCGCCGCTATGGCCGCCGCGAGGTGATGCGCGGCGCCCTGGCCATGACGGCGATCAGCGCCGTGGCCGGTCCCGCGGCCGCCCTCCTGGCCGAGGAAGCCAAGGCCTCCATGAAGGGCAGCTTCGACTTCGAAGAGATCAAGGCGATGCTGAGCGAGACCCACGCGGTCGCGCCGGGCTATCGGGCCGACGTCCTGATCCGCTGGGGCGACAAGGTCCTGGCCGACGCCCCGGACTTCGATCCCATGAACCAGAGCGCGGCGGCCCAGGCCAAGCAGTTCGGCTACAACAACGACTACATCGGCTACATTCCGCTGCCTTACGGCTCCAACGCCTCCGACCACGGCCTGCTGGTCGTGAATCAGGAGTACACCAACGGCGAGCTGATGTTCCCCGGCGTCGGCGAGTACGACGAGGACTTCACCAACGCGACCAAGGAACTGGCCGACATCGAGATGGCGGCCCACGGCGGCTCCATCATCGAGGTGAAGAAGGATAATGGCGCCTGGAGGGTGATCGAGGGCTCCAAGTACGCCCGGCGCATCACCGCGAACGGCACGGAGATGATGCTTTCCGGGCCCGTAGCCGGGCATCCCCGCGTCAAGACCTCGTCGGATGCCAGCGGCAAGCGGGTGCTGGGCACCTGGAACAACTGCGCGGGCGGCGTCACGCCCTGGGGCACCTACCTGATGGCGGAAGAGAACTTCCACGGCTACTTCGGCGGCGAACTTCCCGAAGGCCACGCGGAGGCCGCGAACCACAAGCGCTACGGCGTGCCGGGCGGCTGGTACTCCTGGTCGAAGTACTACGACCGCTTCGACGTCTCCAAGGAGCCGAACGAGCCCAATCGCTTCGGCTGGGTGGTCGAGGTCGATCCCCTCGACCCCTCCTCCACGCCGGTCAAGCGCACCGCCATGGGCCGCTTCAAGCACGAGGGCGCGGAGACCCTTGTCAACAAGGACGGCCGCGTCGTCGTCTACATGGGCGACGACCAGCGCTTCGACTACACCTACAAGTTCGTCTCCAACGGCCGCGTGAACCTGGACGACCGGGAAGCAAACCGCGATCTGTTGGATGACGGCGTGCTCTACGTCGCCAAGTTCGAAGAGGGCGGCAAGGTGGTCTGGATGCCGCTCACTTTCGGCGAAGGGCCGCTGACCCCCTCCAACGGCTTCGAGAGTCAGGCCGATGTCCTGATCGAGACCCGGCGGGCCGCCGATCTCCTGGGGGCGACGCCGATGGACCGGCCGGAGGACGTCGAGCCCAACCCGCTCACCGGCAAGGTCTACGTGATGCTGACCAACAACTCCAAGCGCGAGGAAGGCGACGTCAACGCCGCAAACCCGCGCGCGAAGAGCCCCGGGCACATCATCGAGATCACCACGCCCGACATGGACCACGCCGCCACGGAAGCGACCTGGGACATCCTGGTTCTCTGCGGCGATCCCGTCGAGGATGCCAGCGCCATGTGGGGCAAGGCGACCAGCCGGAACGGTTGGTTCGTGGCGCCGGACAACTGCGCTGTGGACCCCAAGGGCCGGCTCTGGGTCTCGACCGACGGCAACAAGGCCGGCGGCTCCAACCGCAACGACGGCCTCTGGGCGATGGAGACCGAGGGCGAGCTGCGCGGCTCCTCCTTCAACTTCTTCCGCTGCCCGATCGGCGCTGAGATGTGCGGACCGAAGTTCACACCCGACGGCAAGACCCTGTTCCTGGCCGTGCAGCATCCGGGCGATGCGGGCGTGAAGAACTGGGAGCCCTTCGGCCGCGCCTCCACCTTCGACGACCCGGCCACCCGCTGGCCGGACTTCCAGGAAGGCATGCCCCCGCGCCCCTCGGTGCTGGTGGTGACCCGCGAGGACGGCGGCGAGATCGGCTGATCCGGATCCTTCGGGAAGCAGAACCGGGGGCGCTGTCCTGTCGCGGGACAGCGCCCCCTTCGTTTCGACGCCTAGCTGGAAAGGCAGTCCAGCAGCGAAGCCGCCAAAGCTTCGAGCAGTGCTGCGTGGGCCTCGGGTCCCGGCTGCAGCCCCGCGCCGAGCGGGTCGAGAGCCCCGACCCTTACCTCCAGATCCTGGCGCAAGCTCTCCAGGATGGCCGGGCTGAACTGCGGTTCGGCGAAGAGGCAAGCGACCTCCCGCGCCTCGATCAGGGCGCGCAGTTCGGAAAGATGGCCCGCGCCCGGCGCACGGTCGGGCGACAGCGTGACGACCCCCACTTGCGCAAGGCCATAATGCTGAACGAAGCCGCCATAGGCGTCATGGAAGACCACGAAGGGCTGGTTCAGTCCCTCCAGGCGCGCGGCGAGCTCGTGATCCAGCGCGCTCAAGCGCGCCAGCGAAGCCGCCAGGTTGTCCCGGTAGAGACCCTCTCTGGCGGGGTCCAGCTCGATCAGGCGCGCGGCGATGCCCTTCAGAATGACGGCGGCGTTCTCCGGCGCGAGCCAGATGTGCCCATCGACCTCAAGATGCTCTGGATCGTCGGCGCCCGCATGTTCGTGCTCCTGCTCATGTTCGTGCTCCTGCGCATGCTCATGTTCATGCGCATCCTCATGCGCGTGCTGGTGGTCTGCTTCCGTCAGCAGCAGCCCGTCCAGCGACAGCAGCTCAAGCTGCTTTCCGGGTTGGCTGAGCGCGTCGAGCGGGCGAACCAGGAAGCCCTCCATGACCGGGCCGACCCAGACAATCAGGTCGGCACCCTGAAGCAAGGCGGCATCCGAGGGGCGAAGCTGATAGTTGTGCGGTGAAGCGCTCCCTTCGACCAGAAGCACCGGCTCGCCCGCCCCCTCCATGATCTGGGCGGCCAGGCTGTGGACGGGCAAGAGCGAAGCCACCACCTTCGGCGCCTGCGCAAAGGCCTGCGGTAACGGTACTAGAAAGACACCCAGAAGCAGCGCGAACGCCGCTGAAAGCCGTCTTGCCACCCCTGCTCCGGACATCGTCTTGCTCCTTGGTGATCGATCGGTTGGCATGTTATGATATAACATATATAGATCAAGCCATAAGAGTCAGCCCGAGCGGCGAAAGGATGGATGCGGTGGCGAGCTTCAACACTTCGGCGGCGGCGTTCGGCAAGCAGACCCACGATCATGAGCGCTGCCGCAGCGGCGCTTTGGGGGAGGCTGCCGCGCTCTGCGAAAAGCGCGGGCAGCGCCTCACCGAGATCCGGCGCGAGGTCCTGGCGCTGGTTTGGGAACGGCACGCCCCGGTCGGCGCCTACGACATACTGGCCGCGCTGTCGGCCAAGCGCGGACGCGTTGCCCCGCCAACCGTCTACCGGGCCTTGGAGTTTCTTCTGGATCAGGGCTTGATCCACCGGATTGAAAGCCTCAACGCCTACGTCGGCTGCCCCGTCCCCGCGCAGGACCACAGCGGTCAGTTCCTGATCTGCCGCGACTGCGGCGCGGCCGCCGAACTCAGCGATCCGCGCATCGAGGCCGCCATCGGGGCTGCGCTCTCCAACCTGGATTTCGAGGCGGAGAAGAGCGTGGTGGAGATCAAGGGCCTTTGCCCGCGCTGCCGCGACGCCGCCTGAGGCGCCGGCCATGACCGAAGCGGACATCCCTCCCCTCGTCAGTCTAAAGAAGGCCGCCGTCTCGCTTGGCGGGCAGCGGGTGCTGAGCGACCTGACGCTCGACATTCACCGCGGCGAGATTGTCACGGTGATCGGGCCGAACGGCGCGGGGAAGTCCACGCTTGCGCGTCTCGTGCTCGGCCTCCTCTCGCCCGAGGAAGGCAGCATCGCCCGCGCGCCGGGGATCACGATCGGCTACCTGCCGCAGCGTTTCTCGGTCGATCCGATCCTGCCGCTTTCGGTGGCGCGCTTCCTCTCCCTTCCCAAGAGGGCGAGCGAGGACAGGATGCTTGAGGCGCTGGAGCAGGTCGGCGCGCCCGGCGTCCTGGAGAGGCCCATCCATGCGCTTTCCGGTGGACAGTTCCAGCGCGTGCTGCTGGCCCGCGCGCTCCTGCGCGACCCCGATCTGCTGGTGCTCGACGAGCCGACCCAGCAGGTGGACTTCTCCGGCCAGTTGGAGCTGTTCGAGCGCATCGCCGAGCTCCGCAAGACCCACGGCTGCGGCATCCTGATGATCTCTCACGACCTGCACGTGGTGATGGCCGCCACCGACCGCGTGGTCTGCCTCAACCAACACATCTGCTGTTCCGGGGAACCTGAAGCCGTGAGCCGCCATCCGGAATACCTGCAACTCTTCGGCGCCCGCGCGGCCCGCGTCATGGCGGTCTACAGCCACGAACACGACCACCACCATGATCTCTCCGGCGATGTGGTCGAGCATCATCACCACCACGGCGAGGGCCACGAGGGCCACTCCCACGAAGCGGGAGGAAAGAACTGATGCTGGACGACTTCCTGCTGCGCGCGCTGCTCGCCGGACTGGGCGTGGCGGCCATGGCCGGGCCGCTCGGCTGCTTCGTGGTCTGGCGGCGCATGGCCTACTTCGGCGACAGCCTGGCGCACAACGCGCTGCTCGGCGTTGCGCTGGGCCTGCTGCTCGGGATAGATCCCACCTTGGGCGTGGCCTTCGCCAGCATCTCGCTGGCGCTGCTGCTGGTCATGCTCCAGCGGCAGAAGCTGCTGGCCAGCGACACGCTGCTCGGCATCCTGGCCCATTCGGGCCTCGCCCTCGGGCTCGTGGTGCTCAGCTTCATGCGGGACGTGCGCGTGGATCTCTTCGCCTATCTCTTCGGCGATTTGCTCGCCGTCAGGCCGCTCGACATCGTCTACATCTTCGGCGTCGCGGCGCTGGTGCTCCTGACCCTCTGGCTCACCTGGCGGCGGCTGATCCTGATCACGCTGCATGAGGAACTGGCGGCGGCCGAAGGGCTACCGGTGCTGAGGCTCCGCCTGACCCTGATCCTGCTGACGGCCATCACGATCGCCGTCGCCATGAAGGTGGTTGGAGTCCTACTGATCACCTCGCTGCTGATCATTCCGGCGGCGGCCGCGCGCCGCCTGGCGACGACGCCCGAACAGATGGCCGGAGGCGCGACCCTGCTGGCGGCTTTGGCCGTGGTGGCCGGCCTGGCCGGGTCCTACCAGTTCGATACGCCCAGCGGCCCCTCGGTCGTGGTGGCGGCGGCCCTGCTCTTCGTCATGGCCATGATCGGGGGGAGCTTCAGGCGGTCAGCTGCCTAGCTTGGCCTTCTTCTCCGCGGCCATCGCCTGCTCGATGAAGCGCGAGGCCTCCTCGGCTTCGCCCCAGCGTTTGATCTTGACCCACTTTCCGCTCTCCAGGTCCTTGTAGTGAGCGAAGAAGTGGCTGATCTGGTCGAGCACGATCTGCGGCAGGTTGCGGTAGGAACTGACATCGGAATACCAGGGGTGCAGCTCGTCGACCGGCACGGCGAGGATCTTCTCGTCCAGCCCCTTTTCATCCTCCATCACCAGGACGCCGACCGGGCGCGCGCGCAACACCGCGCCAGGGATCACCGGCACCGGCCCCGCCACCAGCACATCCACCGGATCGCCGTCGTCGGCCAGGGTGTGAGGCACGAAACCGTAGTTGCAGGGATAGAACATGGCCGTATGCAGAAAACGGTCGACGTAAAGCGCGCCGGAATCCTTATCCATCTCGTACTTCACCGGAGCAGCGCCGATCGGCACCTCGATGATGACGTTGATGTCCCAGGGAGGGTTCTCCCCCACCGCAATTTTGTCGATATTCATGTCCGTCTCTTCCCTAAAGCCTGTTGTCGCGGGCGATCCTGCTTGCGACGCGAGCGCCCTTCAGCCTGCGGCGCGATAATGCTGCACTGCAACATGGCCTGCAAGAAAAATGCGGTCCGTGCAGTGAATTCCCCATTTTTGCACAAGCCCGCCTGGAAAGCGCGGTTGGAAGTCCCTACAACTCCACCCCATGAGTACTCCTGACCCCAGTTCTCCCGGGCCAGCGCCCCGCGAACCCATCTTCAATGCGCCGCCGGGCATCATATGGCTCTGCGTCTTCCTCGTTCTGGTTCATGCGGCGAGCAGCCTCCTCGGCGGCGATATCGAGCAGTGGTTTTTCCGCCGCTTCGCCTTCAGCCCCGTCTACTTCTGGTCGCTGATCGGCAGCGGGCAATACAGCGTCTCGCCCTGGTCGGGCTTTACCCTCTTGACCCATGCCTTCCTGCACGGCGACTGGATGCACCTTTTCATCAACAGCGGAATGCTGCTGGCCTTTGGGGCCTTGGTGGAGCGGATCTTCGGATTGAAGGCGATGCTTGGGGTTTTTGCCCTGGGCGCGGTTTCCGGCGCTGTCCTGCAGAGCCTCGCGGAAGGCGACAGCCCCATCGCCATGGTCGGCGCGTCGGCGGCGGTCTACGCCATGATGGGCGTGGTGGTGCAGTTGATGCTGGCCTCGGGCAAGTCGCTGGTGGCGCAGCGCGGTCTGCTGCTCGCCGTCGTCCTGCTGGCGCTCAATCTGGCCACGGGAATCGCGGGCTTCGGGGAATTCCTCGGGGGCGCGCAGATCGCCTGGCAGGCCCACATCGGCGGCTTCGCGCTGGGCTTTCTGGCCTTCTGGCCGCTGCGGGCCTGGACACGGCGCGCCCGGCGTCAGGGCCGGAGTTGAGCCCAAGCACCTTGAGTCTGACTTCTTGACCTGCCGTCTCTTGGACGTGACACTTAACGCCAAGAACAAGAAAAGCGGGAATTTGGAACGACCCTGGGAGTCGCAACCATGCAAAGACGCATCGTGCCGGACATCGTCAGCGACCAAGATATCAGCTTCCTGAAGCCTGACGACAGAGTTAGCAGCGCCATCGACCTGATGACGGACCGTAAGATCGGCGCGGTACTGATTGCCGAGGAAGGCCGCCTCGCCGGCATCTTCACCGAGCGCGACGTGCTGCACCGGCTGGTGAAGGCCAAGAAGGACCTGGTCAATACGCCGCTGCGCGATGTCATGACCGCTGACCCCATGTGCGTCCAGCCGGACGCGCCGGCCCTCGCCGCCCTTCAGATCATGACCGAGAAGGGTTTCCGCCATCTGCCGGTTGTGACTGCGGAGGGCGAGATCGTGGGGATCGTATCGATTCGGGATCTCTACGGCGCGGTGCTGTCGGAGCTGGAAGAAGACGTACGGCAGCGCGACCAGTTGATCTTCGACACCGGATACGGCGTCGGCTGAGGGCGCCCAAGACTCTCCTGCTTCCTTCTTTTGAGAATATTTCGGGATGGAACCGCCAAAGGGGCGACCGTCAAATATTCGCCCTGCCTGTTCGTTGTTAGGTCATAGTTATTCACGCTGAACAGGCGTATCATTGTTATCCGTTAAGACTTTGTTAATCCCTGCTAGCCGATCCTGTCGATGGGTCTACGGAGGGGGTAAATGTGCCGTTTCAAGGTGCGGTTCCCGGCATGAGCGACGAGGAAGAACCCGGCAAGAAGCGTCCGGGGCAAGTCCGCTCAACCGACGAGAAAAGCACTACCGGCCGCTTTTTGCATGCCGTCGGATCGGATAGAGCTGTGCCAGCTTCAGGCAAATCAGCTCCCTCAGGCGCCTCTCCATCTCCACAAAAACAGGACCAGAAGCCCTCAGGGGGCGATGCCCCTTCGCGCGACAGCTTGAGGCGCGAAGCGGAAGCTTCGGCCCATATCCTGCGCCGCCTCATGCCCAAACCCGCCGCCGTCGAACCCGAAGGCGGAGCCGCGGAAGGAATCAAGAAGGCTGAGTCCGGAAAACGGGTGCTGCTGGCGGACGACGATCCGATGATGCGCAACTCCGTGCGCCTCACTCTCGAGCAGGCCGGATACTATGTCGTCAGCACCGAGAGCGGCGAAGAGGCTTGGCAGGCCTTCTCCAAGGCGCCAGGCAGCTTCGACCTACTGGTCTCCGACATCTCCATGCCGTCCCTCGACGGCGCGAGCCTGGCGCACCGGATCCGCCTCCTCCGCCCTCACATGCGCATCATCCTGATGTCCGGGTATTTCGACGAAAAGGCGGCTGGCGACCTGATGAAGGATGGCCGCGTCAAGTTCCTCGCCAAGCCCTTCAGTCTCGATGTCTTCATCGACGAGGTGCGCAGCGCGCTGAAGCCGCGCTAGGTGAGGCTCCAACGCTTTCTCCCAGGACAGGAACAAGAAAAAGGCCCCGGTTTCCGGGGCCTTTTCCCTATCATCAGGAGCGGTCGGCGGGGCGGACTTAAGCCTCCCCGGTGTTCACGCGCTGGCAGCCGCGCAGCCGTTCGAGCACGGCCTTGCCGGTCTGCTCGTCACGGGTCGGCTTATTGAAGCCGCGGCGCAGCCCGCTGAAGAACCCCGAAGCGCGCTGAGGCACCTCGGCCTCCTCTTCTTCGTCCTCCTCGATCGAGACGTCGTCGCTGTCATTCAGGCTGTCCGATCCACCAGGATGCTGGTCGTCGTCATCGCGCTGGCTGGACCGGGCGGCGACTTCATCCTTCTCCAGATCGTCGTCCGCCTGGTGGTCATCCGCGTGGCCGTCGCCGGTGTGGCCGTCGGCCTCGGCTTCGGCCTGATCGCCACCATCGGCGGAGCCGTCCAGGAAGATGCTGGAGACATCGACACCGTTGGAGGAGCCGTTGTGGCCATTGTGACCGTTGACCGCCTTGGTCTCGCTTTTCTTCGAAGCGCCGGTCTCATTCCAGATCTTGGAAAGGCTCGCCGCGACATCATCGGACCCGGCGTCGGCCGCCTCTGCGGAGACCTGCTCGCTCGAAGCGTCAGGAGCCGAGGCATCGTCTTCGATGTAGGCCTTGGTGATCCAGTTGGTGACATCCTCGACCAGGTCTTTGTCGATCTCGCCGGAGGCGGCGGCGACGACCGGCTCGCTCTCAGGCTCGACGCCATCCGACCCCTGGTCCTCGTCCGATGCCTGTTCGGGCTCAGCGGGCGCGGCCTCAGCGGCCACGGGCTCGGCGAGCGCGTCTTCTTCTTCCGCGGGCTCGCTATCGCCGGGCTCTTCGTCGGCAGAGTGTGAAGCCTCGCGCTCCGCGTTCTCCGGCTCTGGGACGTCGTGCTCCTCGGCGTCAGCCTCGGGCTCCGGCGTGTCGAGATTCGCGAGAGCGTTGCCAGGGGTCTCGTCGTCGGAAACCGGCTTCAGCCAATCGGGAGCGGCGTCGCCTTCAGCGGCCGCCGTTTCAGGAGCGGCAAGGCTCTCTTCTTCCTTCTTATCGCCCGCGACCACGGTGAAGGGTCGGCTGCTGCCGGCCTCTTTGCGTTTTGCGGCCTCTTCCTCCATCGCCTTCTGGCGGCGCAGGTGCGCCTCGCGGTCGAACCCGGTCGCGACCACGGAGACGCGCAGGGAGCCTTCCATCGTCTCGTCGAAGGCGGAGCCGAAGATGATCTGAGCCTCGGGGTCCACCTCTTCGCGAATGCGGTTGGCGACCTCGTCGACCTCGAAGAGGGTCATGTCCATGCCGCCGGTGATGTTGATCAGCACACCCTGGGCGCCCTGCATGGACACGTCGTCGAGCAAGGGGTTGGTGATGGCGGCCTGCGCGGCCTTGGTGGCGCGCTCCTCGCCGCTGCCCTCGCCCATGCCCATCATGGCCTTACCCATGTTGTGCATGACCGAGCGGATATCGGCGAAGTCGAGGTTGATGAGGCCGGGCATCACGATCAGATCGGTGACGCTGCGCACGCCGGAGTGCAGCACGCCGTCGGCCATCTTGAAGGCGTCGGCGAAGGTCGTGTTGGCATCGCAGACCCGGAACAGGTTCTGGTTCGGGATCATGATCATGGTGTCGACGTTGCCTTCCAGGGTCTCAATGCCCTTTTCGGCGGAGCGCATGCGGTGGCTGCCCTCGAAGTGGAACGGCTTGGTCACCACGCCGATGGTCAGGATGCCCATCTCCTTGGCGATGCGCGCGACGACCGGCGCAGCCCCGGTGCCGGTACCGCCACCCATGCCGGCGGTGATGAAGGCCATGTTCGCGCCTTCAAGGCATTTGCGGATGTCCTCAGCGGAGTCTTCGGCGGCCTGACGTCCGACGTCGGCCACAGCACCCGCGCCGAGCCCGCTGCCGAGCTGAACGCGATTTTGACAGAGCGAGTGTTTCAGCGCCTGGGCATCGGTATTGGCGACCACGAAATCCACACCCTCAAGGTTGGATTCGATCATGTTGTTGACCGCGTTCCCACCCGCGCCGCCGACACCGACGACGGTGATATTCGGTTTTTGCTCGTAATCGTGCTGCGACATTTGCAGACACCCCTTTTCCTCTTACGGGCCCGATTCTCGGGCCTCACTTGTTCCGCTTGTCCCAACTCTCGCACGGGGGAGGTTAAGAACGGTTTAATGAAAATGCTCTTCAACTACTTCCCGACCCCTTGGGAAAAGCGCCTCTCGCATGCCGCTTTCCTCAAGCCTGGCGCTTCTCGCCGACCCGGGATTGCCGGGCGACCTCAAGAACCTGCTCGGCAAGGCGGTCGAGGGCCTTTTGGGGGTCACGGCTCCAGCAGCCGGCCGTCAGGAAACCCGAGGTCCAGCCAATCGCTCGCTCTCGCGCCTGCACCGGCAGCTCCCGGTCGCGAAGACTTGCGCGCTTCTGCCCCTCGCCCCTATCCAGACGCAGGCGCAGCAGAGGCGTGAAAGGCGCCTTTCCCTCTTCGATCAGGAAGAAGCCCCTCGGATCGACGAGGTCCGGGCGCACCTGAAGGCCCTTCAGGGAGAGAGCCCTGTCGATCGAACGCTCCAGGCGGCCGAGCTCGCGCTTCGGCAGGGCCTGATCGCCACCGGAAAGCGAGGCGCCGCGCGCCACCAGCAAGGCCAGGAGTTCGCCGAGAGGCTCCTTGCCCCCAGCGGCCGCCACGGCTTTGGGCTCCAGGCCGCAGAAGATCTCCAGCCGTCCCCGGTGCCTCAGCAGCAGGCCCGGCAGGCGCTCCAAGGTCGAAGCGGCCAAACCCGTCTTGTCGATGGCGGGCGACAGGATGATCACATCCCGGGTCAGGGCGGGAAGCTCGGACAGCGGCGCGATGACCAGCGGCTCCCCACCCTCTTTCGGACCAGCGAGGTGCGCGGCCAGATCGGGCTGCTCCTCAAAAGCCAGATCCAGGTGCTGTTCGATGCGCTGTGCCTGCGCCTCGTCCAGCGTGACCACGGCCAGGCTCTCCGGTAGACCGAGCTTCATGTAGGCAACGACGGCGGCGGCGACGGCCTTCGCCTCGCGCTGCGGATCCAGGTTGCGGGCGCCCTCGCACCACTCGTTGCGCAGCAACAGCGCCGGAGCGCTCTCGGGGTCCCGGCGCTGGATCGAGAGGTCAATCGCATCGAAGGGGGCAAGCTTGGCGATCGGCAAGGCCAGCGCGTCCGGCAGGGCGCCGTAATGGCGGGAGAACTCCACCCTCGGCAGAGCCTCGCGCAGCAGAGCCGTCACGCCCGGCCAATAGGGGTCGCCCTGCGGCAGGGGATCGGCAAAGGCGGCGAGTTGTTTCGCGCGCAAGAGTCCCGGCAGCATCGCGCGCTCTCCCACGCAATCGGCGTCGTCCAGGATCACCAGATCGAACAGCTGCGCCTTGGCCGGCAGCAAACGGGCCGCCATATCCGGGGTCATCGCCATGCAGGGCCAAGCGGCGCTAGCCTCACCCTCCAGCAGCTTGGCGAAGAAAGCCTCCAGCGAACCCTCGGAAGGCGCCTCCGGGACGTTCGGGGAACTTGAGCGCTTCTTCGTCCAAGCCTGCGCGGTCACCTTCGCAAGCGCCTCACGCAGCGCCGCCTCGGCGGCCAGATAGTCGGCTAGAAGGGCTTCGCGCGCCTCAGCGTCATACTTCCCGATCTGGGGGAACTGCTCCTCCGCCGCCTTGGCGAGCCCCTGGAAGAGCAGCAGGTCATAGAGGTCGCAAGCACCGGCCTTCGGCACGGCTCCGGCGACCACCGCCTTCATGATCTCAACCACGCCCGGTTCCCGGTCCTTGTTGAGCAGCGTCATCAGAGCCACCCACTCCGTCAGACTCTCGGGATCGGACAGGGCGTGCTCCACGCGCTGAAGGCGTTTGGCGACGGTCTTTTCATCGCCGGGCAGCCAGAAGGACTGCCGCAGGTTCGCGGCCTTGATAAAGCTGTCCCAGGCAGCGTCGTAGTTGGCGAGCTCGGTGGCGAGCCCGCTGGCCAGGGCCAAGAGGTCGACCGGCTCCTTACACTTCACCCGGCTGAAGTGCCTCGCGTTCTCCGCCGAAATCCTGCTTCCGAGATACCCGCTCCAAGCCGAGGCCTTGGCAAAGCCCCAGTCCCGATCGGCGGCGGCCAGCTGCCCGGCCGTCCAGCGGAGATCGGCGAAGGCTTCGTCCTGCTCGGTCTCGGCGATCTTCGCCAGTTCCGGCAACTCGAGGGCGATCAGCGCCGGACCGATCTGCACCTGACGGGCAAAGCCGCTGTCGAAGGCCTCCTCGACCCGCGTGACCCAATCCCGTCCCTCCTTGAAGGCAGCATGCCAGAAGGCCGCGCTCTCCAAGTCCTCACCCAGCAGATGCCCGGCCTCCGACTCCTCGAAGAAGGCCGCCTCGTCATCGAAGAACTGCGCGGCCGCCTCCAGAAGGTCCGGCATCAGCGCATCGGCCGCCCGGCCCTTCAGGCGGCGCACCTTCTTGAGGTCGCTGCGCGCCGCGCGCCATTGTGAATCACTCGACTTGAAGAGCCCGCGTTTGCGCAAGACCTGGGCCATCTCGCGCAACCGCTCCTGGCCCAGCGCCCTTAGTTTCTCCAGATCGAAACTGCTGGACAGAAGCTCCGCCGCTTCGACCAGCCGCATCAGGTCCGGCTCGATCGCCTCCAGACGGTCGTCAAGGTCATACTCGGTCAGAAGAGAGCGCGGAACCTGATCCAGAACCTCTGGAGGCTCCTTGGCGAAGGCCACCATTTTCTCCACCGCCAGGATCGCGGCAGGCTCGTTACTGGCTTTGATGCGCAAACCGTCCAGCACGCGCCCGGCCAGTCCCGCCGCAGCGAGGATCCGCTCACGCTCCGCTTCCAGCGCTTCGCGGTCGTGCGCAAGGCTGCGCAGATCGGCGAGCAGCTCGTCATTCAATGGGATCGACTTGTCGAGAGCCGCGACGTCGCGGTTCAGGGCCTTGGAGAGGGCTTTGAGAGCGTCTCGCAAGGTCTCCGTCTTCTCCAGGAAAGCCTTGCGCGGCTCCTCATCGGCCAGGCTCAGTTCCGTCACTCCCGCCCAGGGATGCTGTGCCAGCGGGCGCCCGGCGGAAACCTTCGCGACCGCCGCCTCCGTTGCCAGCAGCCGCTCCTTGGCGGCCCGGCGCTTCTTGTCGTCAATGGCCAGCGGGTCGAAGCCGGGGGCCTCGGGCAGCACCCTTTGAAGGCGCGGATGCTCGAGTTTCAGACGGCCCAGCTCGAAGAGGATGTTGTTGACCTTGAGCGCGAGGGCGCCCAGCGGGCTTTCGTTCGCGGCCTGCAGGCTCTGAAGTTCCTTTCGCAAGGGCTCCAGAGCCTCACGCGCCGCCAGCAGAGCCGACTCTGCGTCTTCACCCTCGGGAGCCTTGTCAGGGCCCGTCAAGGCAGCCGACAGAGAGGCAACGGTCAGCCCGTCGGGTTCGAGCGCCAGAAGGTGACCGCCAAGGGCGGCCTCGCGCAGGCGCTCTGCGAAGAGCTGGCGGGACCGGGACTGCCCGGAGAGATAGAGCACCGTCTTCCCGTCTCCCAGGAAAGCAGCGGCCAGCGCGGCGGCGGCGTGGGTCTTACCGGTTTCGGGCGAGCCGAGCGCCAGGACCGGCCTGCCGGCCATCGCCGCTGCGATCAAGGTGCCCTGCCCTGCGTCAAAGGGCAGCGGGGTCTCAAGCGTCTCGTCCAAGACATCCGCCCCGGCAGGCGGGAGTTCGCCGCCTGCCTCCTTGTCGTCACCGGAAAGCAGGCGAAGAGCGGCTGATCCGCCAAGATCGTCGGACATTTCCCAGGCGGCGCGGCGCAGGTCGCGCAAGGACCAGGCATCCGCCAGCGCCATGCAGCGGAGCGACAGCCCCTTCTCCAACTTCAGGTCCGGGTTGCGGGCGACCACCTCGTCGGCGGCCTGGAGAAATGCTTCGATCTCCGGACGGTCGCCCAGGGCCGGGAGCTTCGCGGCGTCGGCTTCGCCCAAGAGGTCGATCACGTTTGGATTGACGAAGGGTGGGGTTTCACGCCAGTGAAGCCGCGTCTCGTTCGCCTTCGGGCGCTCCAGGGCAACGGGCAGCAGAAGGAAAGGCTCGGCCGCCGCCTCCCCGACGGCGCTCAAGGCGCCGAAAGCGAGGTAGAGCCCGCGCCCGGCGGCCAAAGCGGAATCTTCGCTGATCGCGGCCAGAACCCGCATCTCCTGCCGGAATGTCTGGGGAAAGACCAGGCTCTGGAGCACCAGGCAGTCGCCCTTCTTGGTCCAGCCGCTGTCCTGCGCCCCCTCGGCCTTCTCGCGTCCCGCGCAGTAGCGCGCCCAGACATCCGCTGGGGGCGGCTTCAACTCCGCCAGCGGCACGTCTTCAGGGGCCACGTTCTCCGTCGTGGCGTGATAGTCGATCAGTTCGCGCAAGGTGGGCTCTGGCGCCGCTGCGAAGACACAGCGGCCGTCGTCCATGAGATGGTCGAGCAGTTGGCCGGGCGCAGCCGGCGCCAACGCGATCTCAAGCACGCTGTCCGCTTCCGGCTGCGCGCAAACCCGGTCGCGAAGCGCCGCGAAGTCTCCGCGCGCGTTGGCGTTGCGAGCCCGCTGCTGTGCCGCCATTCGGTCGTTCTCCCCTCGAAGGTGTTTCGGGGAAGCTTCGCGCAATTAGCTTAAAACTCTCTAAATCGTGCGTGGGTTTCCCGCGGCCCCTCGCGCCCTATAGTGTTCGAAGGAGAGAGAATGGAGAAAGGGAGGGACGACATGAGAGGGATGTTCGGCATGATGGCGCTCGCCGCGGGACTGCTGCTGGCGGGGGACGGCTGGGCTCAAGCCAGGACCTTTGGGTGCAGCTGGCTGAAAGTGGGTCAGCCCTTTTCCCTGACCGTGGACGGCGCGGAAACCAGGATCGCGGGCAGCCTCGCCATTTTTGGCGATCGCGCGGCCACCCTTCAGGACAAGGGGCACTACGTGATCCGGCTTGATCTGGCGAAGGGCTTCGTCGTGTTCCGCTGGCCGCAGACAGGCGGCGCTTCGGCCGTTGGCTTTTTCAACGAAACGGGCGAACTGCAAGGTGGATATCAGGCCGCCGCGCAATGCAGACTGCGCTAGTCTTTTCTTCCGATTCCTCTCCCAACCGAAAAGGATGCACCCGATGACGCTGTTCTTCGAGCCGGGCCAGCACAAGGAACAAGGGCTGCCGCATAATCCCTTCAAGGCCATCGTGGCGCCGCGCCCGATCGGCTGGATCACGACCCTGGACGAAGACGGCGTGGTGAACCTGGCACCCTACAGCTTTTTCAACGCGCTGGCCGACAGCCCGCCCATCGTCTTCTTCGCACCCAACGGGCGGTCACGGGCCAGCGGTCTGAAGGACAGCCAGCACAATGCGGAGACGACAGGGGAATTCGTCTGCAATCTCGCGACCTGGGACCTGCGCGAGGCGATGAACAAGACCTCCGCCCCGGTCGCCCGCGCTGTCGACGAGGCGGCCCTGGCCGACCTCGAGATGGTGCCCTCCAGGCTTGTGGCGCCGCCCCGGGTCAAGGCCTCGCCCATTCACATGGAATGCCGCTATCTGGAAACCATCGAGTTGCCGAGCGACGACCCCGAGGCGGGTAACTTCATGGTGCTGGGCCAGGTGGTCGCCTTCCACATCGACGAAAGCGTCCTGAACGAAAAGGGGCTTGTCGACGTCACCCGCTATCAGCCGCTGGCCCGGCTGGGATACATGGATTACGCCGTGGTGCGCGAGGTCTTCTCGATGGACAGGCCTTCATGATCGTCATGGAGAACTTGCGGGGATACCCGGTCAAATCTCGTCGTAGAACACCCGAATAGACTGCGAAGCTCGTCATTGACCTAGGAGGGCAAGCCGGATGCGCGCTCGACTGCTACCTCTCATGATCGTCCTTGCGCTGGCCGCTGTGGCGGCGGCGCCGCACTCTTCCCTGGCCCAAAGCCAGCGGGAGACGACCCTTGAACAGATGTCGCCCGGCATGGCGCGGGCCACCGTGGTGGGAATCCAGGAAGAGCTCATCGAACTTGGCTACCGTCCCGGCGCCGTCGACGGCGTCATGGGGCCGCGCACCCGCGCCGCGATCCGCGCCTACCAAAGGACTGCGGACCTCAAGGTCACCGGACGCGCCTCCAAGGAACTTCTGGATCATATGAAGTTCGCCAGCCCCAAGGCCTACGCCCAGCAGCCCAGCAGCGATCCGCTGGTCGTCGAGGTGCAGCGCGAACTGGCCGAGCGTGGCTACTATCAGACGACCGTGGACGGAATCGTCGGCCCGGCGACGCGCGCGGCGATCGGCGCCTACCAGTCCGATGCCGGCCTTCCGGTGGACGGGCGCATCTCCCAATCGCTGCTCGACAGCCTGCGCGGCGCGCCGGAAACTCTGAAGGAGCCGAACAGCAGCCTCAGTCCCGCACGCCAGACCTAGCTTTAGGCCCGCCGCCAGACTCCCAGAAGGATAGGTTTGCTAGCCCTCTATGAGAGATATATAAAATTTAATATCCTCTTTTGCTGAAACCTACTATATATTGGGCCTAATAAGGCTTTAGGCCCAAGGGAGGGCGGCCATGCGAAGCGAACGCCTTCAACAGCCCGTCGGCGCGCTGCGGCGCAGTTTCAGGCGGTCAGAGGTTGCGGTGAACAGGACCTTGATCGCCTTGGTGATCGTCCTCGCCGCGGGCGGCGCTGCCCTATCGGTTGGCCTTATCGAAAACAGCAAGAGCTTGATAGCGGCTGAAGAAGGGCTCCGGGATATCCTCTCCATCGAACCCGCTGCAGGCCCCGCGGATTAGGCCATAAAAAGCCGCCAAATCCCTTACTTGAAGAAGATATGGCCTTTTTTAATCTTATTGGAGTAGAAGAGACCCACTAGGAACAAACCAGGGGTCGCTATTCCATGTCCGATATCGTCGTACCAGCCAATCCGGATACCTTGATGGTCGCCCTGCGCGTCAAGGACGCGATCACCGGATTCGTACGGGAGATGCTGAGTGGCCAGACCCGGCCGGACGAAGAGCCGCACTTCGTGGACGTACGGGAATGGACGCGTGAAAACTGGCGCCAGTACCTGACCGCGATCCCGGTGATCGGCTGGCGCGAGAACGGCCAGAACGGCATGCTTCCCATGGTCGCTGGGCCCGTCACGCAAACCCTTAAGACATTCTATATCTATAGCCCAGCCGATGACCGCCGGGGCGTCTTCACCGAGCCCTTCATCAAGCTCGCCAACAGCGGCTACTGGGATGGGCAGACAGGGCTGCTCGATGAGCGTCAAGTGGTCGCCACTTGGGCCAGCTCGCTCCATGCCGTGATGTTGCAGATCTACAAGAGCGGCCAGCCGCTGATTAGCGACGCCGAGGCGCAAGCCCAAGGCATCGAGCCGGAAGCGCCCCGCGCAGCGCAGGTGGCCGAGAGCAACTAGGAAAAGAAGGGGGCGAGACCCGGCTAGCGGTTCTTCGGCGCGAGCAGAAGGAACAGGCCGGTCAGGCAGACACCGGCGACGGCGCCGCCCGGCAAAGCAAAACGCCAATCGACTCCGGCATGGACCGGCAACATGACGGCTGTCAGCAGAAAGACACAGATGCCGAACACAACGGCATAGGCACTACGGAAGTCTCGCATGACGTTTGCGGCCCACTCCTTTCAGTATCACCTTGGCTGATAGCAGTATTTTATTAGCATTGAGTGAACGAGGCCGCGAAACGCCAAGCCGTCACACCCCTTTGCCCAGGAGGGGTTTCTGACGTATGAAGGTCGCCTTCGCGAGCGCTGATCCTCTTCGCCTCCGGCAAAGGAAACCCCTTCGTCATGGCCTCCACTCCCCCAAACGCGCGCCTGGCGCCGACACCCGGCACAGGCCCGGATGCGGCCCAACGGCGCGGCCAGGCAGACCGGCCCCTCGCCGCCATCGGCCTGCTGCTGCTCGCCATGATGATCGTCCCCTTCATGGACGCGACCGCCAAGGCGCTCAGCGAGCGCTACGATCTGGTGCAGATCGTCTGGGCCCGCTACTTCTTTCACTTCTTCCTGATCGCGCCGCTGGTGTTGCTCCGCTTCGGGCCGCGCGGTCTGGCCCCGCCGAGAATGACGGCGCAGATCGTGCGCGGCGGGTTGCTTCTAGGATCAACGGCTCTCTTCTTCGCCGCCATCGCACGCATGCCGCTGGCAGACGCCCTTGCCTTGGTCTTCGTGGCGCCCCTCATCGTGACCGCGCTCTCGCCCTGGCTGCTCGGCGAGCAGGTCGGCGTGCGGCGCTTTTCCGCCGTCGGCGTCGGGTTCCTGGGTGTCTTGATCATCATCCGGCCGGGTCTGGGCGTCTTCGACCTCGGCGCGCTGCTGGCGCTTGCCGGGGGCACGACGTTCGCCTTCTACCTGCTCGCCACCCGGCGGCTTTCGGGGACCTCGCCGGCCCTGGTCACCCTCGCCTTCACCGCATTGCTCGGCGCGCTGCTCATGACCCTTCTTCTGCCCTGGTTCTGGAAGACGCCCACCCTGACGGACCTGGCCTTGATGGCCTCCATGGGCCTGATCGCAGCGGTCGGGCATCTCTGCGTCATCAAGGCTTATGACTGGGGAGAGGCCTCGCTGCTCGCACCCTTCGGCTATAGCGAGATCGTCACCATGACCCTTGTCGGCTATTTCTTCTTCGGAGATTTCCCCGATAGCTGGACCTGGATAGGGATTGCCGTCGTGACGGGAAGCGGTGTCTACATATCGCTGCGGGAGCGCAAGCGGGGCATGGCCAAGTGACAGGCGGGACGGGGCGGTTCATTCCGGACCTCAAGGCCCAGACGCAAGAAAGCCCCGCATTTCGGCGGGGCTTTCAGCGATTTCGATAAGTCATCTAAATCGTCCGATCCATCGTTTCGCTTCAGGCCACGAGAGAAATGGCGCAGAGGATAACAATGGCCAGAACGAAGGAGAGACCCACGTTGTTGCTGAGCGCCTGCATGGCTTGTCTCCATAGTAAGCTGGTTCCGATCCCACCGGCGGTGAGGACTGACCGGAATATGATCTCGCCGAACAGCCCGCACAAGCTGTCCCGCGGCAAGGCAGCAATGCACAAAAGGCATGACGCTTTAGGGCAGAAAACGACCGCTATTCAGTAACTTGCAAGCAGCAGGAGAGAGGTTATGACGCTTACGGCCGAGCAGAAAGAGTCCCTTCGGAAAATCACCACGGCGACCCTCACCACGGTGCTTTTGAAGAAGGGTGTGCGCAACAGCTGGATGCGCGGCCCCAAGCCGCTCCGGGCCGGCGACGCGCGCCTTGTCGGGGAGGCCTTCACCCTCAGGTTCGTGCCCATGCGCGAGGATCTGGCGACGCCGGAAAGCTGGAGTTCACCCCGCTCCACCCGGGCGGCGATCGAGGAGATGCCTGAGGGCTGCATCGCCGTCATCGACGGCATGGGCAATCAGGAGGCCGGAGTCTTCGGCGACATCCTGGTCAGCCGCATGGCAAAACGGGGTGTCGCGGGACTCGTCACCGACGGCGTGATGCGCGACGGCGAAGGCGTGCTGGCGGCCGGTCTGCCGGTCTGGGCGCGCGGCGTCTCCGCCCCGCCCTCCATTGCGGGTCTCACCTTCGTCGGCTGGCAGGAGCCGATCGGCTGTGGCGGCGTCGCGGTCTTCCCCGGCGATGTGATCGTGGCGGACGCGGACGGTGCCGTGGTGATACCCCAGGCGATGGTCGGACCGGTGGTCGAGGCCGGCGTCGAGCAGGAGCGACTGGAGGGCTGGCTTCTGTCCGAGGTCGAGCGCGGTGTCGCCCTGCCCGGCCTCTATCCGCCCAACGAAGAGACCCGCAAGCGCTACGAAGCCTGGAAGGCCGGTCAGGAATAGGGGATCGCGTGGGCAGAGGGAAAAAGAAAGAAGTTCCCTTAATACGGGCTCTATTTAATTTCTCTCTTGCTTTAAGATGGCGGCATGCGTGCCGTCTTGCTCCTGGTCCTGGTTCTCTTGCTCGCTTTGCCCATCGGGCTGGGTTGGGGCCAGCAAGCGCGCTTTTCAGGCGAGGTCGTGAAGGTCATCGACGGCGATACGCTGGATCTGGCCGACGGGCGCCGCATCCGGCTGATGGGCGTCAGCGCGCCGGAGCGCGACGAGCCGGGCGGCGCCGAGGCGACGGCGGCCCTGCGCGCCCTGGCGGAGCGGCGCGAGATCACCTGCATCGACAGCGGCGAGCGCTCCCACAGGCGCGTGGTTGCGCGGTGTTTTTCAGGAGAAGAGGACTTGGCGCGCCGCTTGATCCAGATCGGCCTGGCGCGGGATTGCCCGCGCCACTCCGGCGGTCTCTACGCAGCGGATGAGACAGCCGCCTCCCGCCGTCTTCCCCTGCCGGGCTACTGCCGGATTCGCTAGGCGCTCTTATCGGCTTGCCAGGAGTCCAGGGCCGCCCGCGCATCCTCTTCGGCTTCCTCGCCCTCGCCGGTTTTAGCGGTCAGCTCGACGACATAGCCATTCGGGTCGCGGAAATAGATCGACCGGATGAAGCCGTGATCGGCGGGCCCGCGGACGTGGCGCCCCTCATCCAGACCCTTCTCGCGCATGGCCTCCAGCGTCTGCATGTCGACCTCCAGGGCGATGTGCAGGTCGAAGTCGTGCTGCTCCTTGAAGTCGAAGGGACTTCCCGGGGCTTCGAAGAAGGCGATGTTGGAGCCGTCACCCATCCGGTAGAAGGAATGCAGGACCTTGGTCTCCCGGCCGGTCTTGGTCTGCCGTATCTCAAAGGCGCGCGCCAGGGGAAGACCCAGGAAGTCCTCATAGAAGCGCCGCGTCTCCTCTGAGTCGCGGCAGCGGTAGGCCGCGTGATGCAGTCCTTTGATCATGGTCTGAACCTGTTTCCTGCCGGTTTCCATACTCTCATGAGTTTATAGCGTCGCACCGCTCAGGCAAAGGACGTCCGAATTCGCCCGCCTCTCTTTTGACCCGGCGGAAAAGTGACCCATTTTCTAATCGAGAAGGCGCCCGCCTTGCCTAGGACGAAGAAAGGTCCCTTCGCCATGACAGTTCGCGGATTCCCATGCTGGCCTTTTGCGGTCCTCGCGCTCGTGGTCTTCCTGTCGGCGGCGCGCTCTGCCGCCGCTCAGGACGGGCTTACACGGGTCGATGTCGAGCTTTGCCTCGCCGTCGATGGATCGGGCTCGATCGAAGAGGATGAGTTCGTCTTCCAAAGACAAGCGTACGCGACCGCCATTACCCATCCGGATGTGGTCGAGTTGATAAGCTCGGGCTATCGCGGCTCCATTGCGATCGCGCTGATGGAATGGGGCGGCGCGGACTCCATGAACCCGATCGTCGGCTGGACCCGGATCGCCTCGGCCGAGGACGCCGAGGCCTTTGCGCTGGAGGTCCTGGCCGCGCCCCGAAAAGCGGTGGGCTGGAACTCGATCAGCAACGCCATCGCCTTCTGCCAGAGGTGGATGGAGGAGAACGCGTTCTTCGGCGAGCGCCTGGTGATCGACGTTTCGGGCGATGCGGGCCAGCGCGGGGGGCTTTCCCTTTCGGCCGTGCGGCAAGAGGCTCTGAACGCCGGCGTCGTCGTCAACGCGCTCGCTCTCAACTACCGAAGCGGCGGGCTCACGGGACCCGGCGGCAGTCCGCTCCTGGACCACTACGAGAACGACGTGATCGTGGGGACCGGCTCCTTCGCCCTCTCTGTGGACAGCCCGGAGGAGTTCGTCAGCGCCCTGGTCCGAAAGCTGATCCTTGAGATCGCCCAGGGTGAAGAAGCGCCTGGCCCGGAAGGCTGAGGTCAGACCGTCGAGCGTCCCGTCGTCCGTTCCGACAGCCGCAGCCGGCTGAGGACCCAGTCGCGGTCCATGTAGCAGCCCTGAAGATGCCGGCCACCGCTCGCCGGGTCGTAGGCCTCGCGCCCATGAAGCACCCGCACGTTGTCGAAGACCACCATCTCGCCCGCTTTCAGCCTCGGCGTAACCCGGAAGCGCGGATCGCGCACCAGCGACCAGAGTTCCGCGTAGGCGGCATACCAGGCTGCGGCCCGCCAACCGGGCGCCACCAGCGTGCCGCGCAGCCAGTTGTTGAAGCGAAGGCGGCGCACCTGCCCGCCCCGGTCCAGCTCGATGACCGGGGCCTGGTGGCGGATATCGCAGCTCTCGTCGTGGAAGCGGAACTCCACCGGCGTCTGCGAGAGGATCTCGAAAGCGCCGGGCGAGGTCTCGTTCAGGGCCTTTGCCACAGCATGGGCGTTGACGAAGATCGACCCGCCTCCCTTGGCGTCGTTCTTCAGGCAGGCCAGGACCTGAAAGTCCGGCGGGACGGCATAGTTGATCAGGTCGGCATGCGGCTCCAGCCCCATGGCGGTGTAGGCGCTGGAGACCGGCTTGGGATGCGTCATGACCTCGAAGGTCGGCCCGAAGTTGGTCGGCTTCGGCTCCTGCACCCGGCGCACCACCTTCACCATCTCGCCGGGTTCGGCCGGCATGCCCTCCAGGATCGCCAGACCGTCGCGCAGGATGACGCCGAGCCACTCGGACAGGCCGGCCTCGCTGTCCATCACCTGCTCGTGGGAAAGCCTCGCGATCTCATGCCCGGCGCCCCAGAGCGGCGGATCGTTCTCATGAGACCCCGGCAGATCAAGCGCATGGTGGCGCAGCCAACCGGCGTCGAACTCGGATGCGTGACCGTCCGCGTAGAGAAGCTGGAGGTGCCCCTCCCCAATCAGAGCGGCCTTCTCCACGCGCGGGGGCTGGTCGTCCAAAAACAGGTAGCGCCGCTCCAGCGTTTGTTCATGGCGGCAGGAGGGACAGGGGCAGTTGTCCCGGAACCAGATGGCGGGAAGCGTGACTTCCGCAGCATCCTCCCAGGTCAGCGTCACGTTATCGGCGGTCGCATCAAGGCCCCGCAGGCGCTGATTCGGGGGGTAAGCCGCGAGGTCCAGCATTGCAGGACGGGTTGCGGCGGCGTCCGCGCCCTCGGACAAAGTTTCATGGGACGATGCCATTGCGCCTAACCTCCGATCCGAGGGTCCAATAACGCAACATGCGAGGACCAACTCTCTTCTCAAAACAAACGCTGCGCCTGTCGCGCCAACCGCGTAAAGCGGAATCTGCCGCAGGCCCACGCCTGTGCCGCCAAAAAGAAAAGCCCCGCCAAGGGGCCTCCCTGGCGGGGCTATTTCTGGTCGGGCGGAAGCATCTAAACCTCCTTTCCGCCTAGGCCATAGTGTCGCTGATGTCGTTCGGTCGCATCCCTGGCGCCGATCAGCTTTCGCTCCCCTAATAAGAAGGAGCTAAGCACCATAATAGAACTCAGCGCGCCCCGCGGCAAAAGGAACTGAGACAGCATGCCTTTCCCTTTCCCAAGGCGCTGACTGCCATGGAATTCATCAAATGCCTTGCAAACCACCGCTGGGCCCTTGTTTCATGACCTTGAGAAAATCAAGACGTTATACGCGAATGGAGAGCGGTTACGCCCGTACAGCGTCGCCGAATGCAAGGGAGAGGCCCCAAGGAATCATGTCTCAAGACGCCGCCTTGAAAGTCGTAGCCCGCGCCCTCGACGCCGCCGCCGATGCAACGCGATGGCATGAGGTCTGCGACCTCATGACCGAGGGGTTCGGCCTGAAGAGCGCCGCGATCGGAGCCAGCGACCTCATCACTGGCGTTCCTCAGGGTCTTGGACTGGGCCGCGCGATCCGGGATCAATGGCAGGACCTCTTCGCGCTGATGCAGGAAGACGGGGTGCTGGACCAAGAAGCGGTCTACGACGAGGCGATCCTCGCCAGCAACGCCCACACGTTGCTCACGGAGTGGGAGATGCTGAAGATCCCACGGGGCAGCGCGCTTCCTGAAAGCAGGATGCGGCGCTTTCTGAAAGAGCGGATCGACATGGCCGAACGTCTCGGCATGAAACTGAACGACTACGGTCCGGGTCACGAGGTCCTGATCCTCTACACCTCCCACGAAAAACCGCAAATCAATGAAGCGGACTCCGCGCTCATCACGCTCACCGCGCCCATCATCAGCCAATCGATCCGCATGATGAGGGTCTTCGACCGGCTGAGGGAACGCTTCAACGCCACCTTGGGTGCGCTGGACCATCTGGGCATCGGTGCGCTGCTGGTCGACCGCAAGGCAGAGATCATCCATTCCAACGCAAAGGCCTCGAAGATCCTGGCGGCCAAGGATTCGCTCTTCCGCGATAGCCGCAATCATCTGTCGGCGATCCAGGAGCCGGCCAACCGGGCGCTGCGCAAAGCCTGCTCGGACGCGCTCGCGACCGCTTTGGGTGAAGGTATCCACGCCCAGGGCGTCCTGACGGTCGAACGGCGCGGTGGAGGTCCGGCCTACCTCGTCACGGTAAGCGCGGTGGCCGACCCGCTCGCGGAATTGGAACCCGACTTCCGGAGCGCTCTCGTCTTCCTTGTGGACCCGGAAGACAGCGACGGGCTGACCGCCGAAGGAATCACGGCCATGGGCCTTTTGACGGAGGCAGAGAACGAGGTGACCCAGCTGCTGGTCCGCGGCGCCTCGACCAAGGAGATCGCGGAGCGGCGGCAGGTCGCCGAAGAGACTGTGCGCAGACAGATCAAGTCGGTCCTGTCCAAGCTCAATTGCCGCAGCCGCTCGGACGTAATCCGCCTGGCGCTGGCAACACGGTTGCCGCTGGCTAAATGATCCGCTGAAGAAAGGTAAGGGGCCGGTGGCTCGCTCTTTGGCTGCCTGCCGGCCCCTAGACGCTTTTTGACACCCTGGCCCCCAAGGAGTCCGGAGAGAAGAAGGCCCCCCTAATCTCTCCACAGCGTACATGCTCGAATATGCAAGGTCCCGGCGTCGGGCGCATTCCCCAGATGGGTTATGGTCTGGATAAACCTGAGGGCCGGCGGATGCGGCTAAGTGCAGCATTCGCCCTTGCAACTGCCGCCGGCAGGCCTCAGGTCATGAGTGGTATGATCGCCCCGTCAACGATCTAGTAAAGGAAAAGGGATGAGCGGAGACTGCTGTGGACAGACGATGAACTTCGACGGACTGTCGAAGGCCTACCGTCGCGCACTGCTCGCCGTGATCGCGATCAACGGCATCATGTTCGTCGTGGAGATGTCCGCTGGTGCGCTCGCCGGATCGCGCGCCTTGCAGGCCGACGCCCTGGACTTTTTCGCAGACACGGCGACCTACGCCCTCAGCCTTTTTGTCATCGGGAAGTCCCTTCGCCTACGCGCCTCGGTTGCGCTTTTGAAGGGCGTCAGTCTGGCGGTGATGGGGCTTTGGATCTTCGGCTCGACAGCCTATGACGTCTTCGTGCTGGAAACGCCGCACGCCGAGGTCATGGGTGCAATCGGCTTTCTGGCCTTGGCGGCGAATCTCGGGTCCGTCTGGCTGCTGCTGCCCCACCGCGACGGCGATGCGAACGTGCGCTCGGTCTGGCTCTGCAGCCGCAACGACGCCATCGGCAACCTTGCGGTGATGGCGGCGGCGCTCGGCGTCTGGATCAGCGGCACGGCCTGGCCCGACTTGATCGTGGCGGGGCTGATGGCCGGGCTCTTTTCCTGGTCGGCCTTCCATATCCTGCGCCAAGCCTGGGGTGAGATGCGCCACCTGCGGGAGCCCGAGGCGGCGGCAGGCGAGTAACCCGCCGGCCGCCCAACTCTACGCTAAGCTCCAAGGCTCACACCGAGGGACCGCTCAGCCGAGATCGGGTTCGGTGCGCTTGTAGCTCTCCAACTCCTGCACCCGGTTCCACCAGTCCGCGAAGCCCGGCACGCCGAAGACGGCCTCCGCATCGGGCGTGAGGCTCACATAAAAGCAGATCGGGGCCAGGTAGTAGTCGGCGAGCGAGGGATTGACCCCGGCGATATAGGGATCGTCGCCGCGGATCTTCATGAGCTCGGTCAGCACCAGCTTGGACTTGGCGATGCAGTCCTTGCGCATCTCCTCGTTCTGGCCGCCGATGAAATCGGGGAAGAGGTGATAGCCCGCGACACCGACCAGGGCCCCGTAGCCGTAGGAATCGATGATGCCCATGGCGCTGCGCATCCGCGCGCGGTCCCTGGCGTTATCGGGTGTCAGGGACGGCCCCTCCAGCACCTCGTCCAGATAGGGCGCGATGGCGCAGGTCTCCAGGATCCGCATGCCGTCATGATCCAGCACCGGGACCTTGCCGAAGGGATTGCGCTCCAGATGCTCGGGCTGCTTGGGCTCGCCCTCCAGCACGTTGACCGGAACCTGATCGTAGTCGGCGCCTTTGTCGTGCAGGACCATGCGCACCGTGCGGACGTAGGTGCTTCCATCGAAGCCGTAAAGGACGGGTTTGCTCATTTCTGTCTCCCTGAATTCAAGAGTTTCTCCCGGCCAAGAGTGTAGCCCGATAGACGCGGGCTTCCAGGGTTTATCAAGTAAACACCGGTTCGGCGCCCGGTGCGGCGGGAACCTCGAAGGCCCCGACAGTCATGGCGACGAGACTGTACTGGCCGACCAGCAGCACCAACTCCACCAGAAGAGATTCTCCCAGCGCCTGCTTCGCAGCGTCGAAGGCTTCGCCGGGCACCCGGCCCCGGGTGAGCAGCGGCCATGCCACATCGAATATGACCCTTTCGTCGGGCTCTGCGGGCGGGCGGCCCTCCTTGATCGCTGCGATGGAGTCCGGGCCGATCCCCTCTTTCAGCGAGAAGGCCTCGTGCGAACGCCACACGTAATCGGCGCGCCAGTGCGCCGCCACGCAGAGTATGGCGATCTCCCGCTGCCGGGCAGGCAAACGTCCCTTGAAGCGCAGCGCGCTGCTTACCTGAAGGACGGAGAGCGCCGTTTCGGGCAGGTGCAGCCAGGGTCCGAAAGGCCCCCTGAGGCTCCCGTTCTCGTCCAGAAAGTCCTCCGGCTTCTTGACGCGCTTCCGGTCGCCCTCGGTGACCTCGCGCCAGAAGGCGGCCTGCGCCTCGCTCAGCCTGTCCGGGGTGACGGGGGTGTGGCGGGCCATGGCGCTTTCCTCCCTGCTTTGCCAAATCACCCGGACAGCTTCGCACGGCGGCGACCAGACTGCCTAGACGAGCGCCAGGGCCTCTTCCGGCGTCACACCCTGTTCCAGACGACGCTCGCGAGCCCAGGTCTCGGCCCGGCTCGCCAAGGCCTCGTCCGACCGCAAGGCATCCAGGCTGTCGCGCAGGACGGCGCCGCTCTGGAGCGCGGGCGGCAGATGCAGACCGAGGCCCAGCCGCACCAACCGCTGCGCGTTGTCGAGCTGGTCGAAGCCGCGCGGCAAGGCCAAGGCGGGAAGCCCCTGCGCCAAGGCTTCCTGCAGGCTGCCCATGCCAGCGTGATGCACCACCGCCTTCGCGCGCGGCAGCACCGTGGTGGGCCAGACGTCGCCGGCCAGCAACAGCGATCCGGAACGACGCTCCACCCCCTGCTGAAGCAGTCCGAGGAGCAGCACCGCGCGCTCCCCGAGATGCTCCAGCGCCTGAGCAAGCTCCGCCAGCAGCGCTTTGGGGGCGCCTGCGGAGACCGAACCCAGGCTGACGACGACGGGCGGAGGTCCCTCGTCGAGAAAGCGGGACACCGCGGGTGGCGGCGTTCCGGTTCGGCTTGCCCAATGGTTGGCGAGATGGCTCACGCCCGGCTCCGGTCGCTTGAGGAAGCTCTCCGGGAAGAGCGCCAGACGGGGCCAGGGCGCGGCCAAGGGCAAGGGGCCGCGGCTCTCCGGCGGCCAGCCTGCTGAAACCTGGAGGGCCGTCAGCGCGGGCATGAGCGCTTGGGCATAGCGGTGGATCGCCGCTCGCAATTGAGAGGCCGATGCCCGTGAGGCGCCCCCACCTTGCAGCCGCCCGGTAAGGCGCGGCCAGCGCATGAAGACCGGCAGGTCTTCTGCAGGAAACAGGGACTGGGGATAGAGATGGCACTGAACCGTCGGCAGGCCCGCTTCCCGGCAGGCGACGAAGGCGCCACAGGCGGTCCAGCTGACGAAGGCGCGCTCAAAGGGGGTCGCCTGGGACTCCGCACCGGCCAGCAGCCGGGCGACGGCTTCGCGCTGCGCGGCGGCCGCCGGGTCCAAAAGCTCGGACAGCAACTGCTCAAGTCCTTGCCGGGCGTCGAAGAGACGGCCCAGGAACGCAGGGTCATGGGACCGAGCGCCCAGCTCAGGCGGCAGGGGAAGGTAGTTTTCAGCGACCTGATCGAAGGTCCTTGAGAAGATAGCGGGTCCGGCGACGGTGACCCGGTGCCCCGCCTGCATCAGCTCGCGGGACAACCAAAGGTACGGACGCACCTCGCCAAAGGTACCCCAACAAGCCAGAAGAATGCGCATTCCGGCGTGAACCCCCTTGCCGGAAAACGGCGGTTCTCTTCAGGGTCTTGCGCCCCTCTTGAGAGCCCGCCGCCGGGAATCAGATCGCCAGGTACTCCTGACGCAGCTCGGCGTCGTCCAGCACCTCTTGCGCCGTGCCGTCGTAGACCACCTGCCCCATGTCCAGAATAATCGCGCGGTCGGCGAGGTTGAGGGCGGCGATGGCATTCTGTTCGACGATGATGGTGGTCATGCCGAGTTCCTTGATCTTGACCAAGGTCTTCTCGATCTCCTGCACGATCACGGGCGCGAGGCCCTCATAGGGCTCGTCCAGCAGCAGCAGCTTGACGTCGCGGGCCAGGGCGCGGGCGATGGCCAGCATTTGCTGCTCGCCGCCCGACATTGTGGTGCCCTCCTGCCGGCGGCGCTCGGCCAGACGCGGGAAAAGCTCATAGATGCGATCGATCGACCAGCCCTTGGGCGGTGCGATCTGCGCGAGTTGCAGGTTCTCCTCGACCGTCAGGCCGGCGATGATGCGGCGGTCTTCGGGCACCAGCCCGATGCCGTTCTGCGCCGCTTCATGGGCGCGCATGTTATGGAGCGGCTTGTGATCGAGCCACACCTCACCGTGCTTGAGGGCGGGATCGTCGACCCGCGCCAGCGCGCGCAGCGTCGAGGTCTTGCCGGCGCCGTTACGGCCCAGCAGCGCCACGATCTCTCCCTCACGGACGTCGAAGGAGACGCCCTGGACGATGTAGCTCTCGCCGTAATAGGCGTGCAGGTCCCACACCGAAACGTAGGCGGTCGAGCCGCCCTGCGCGCGCTTCGGCGGCACGCGGGAAGAATGCGGCTGAACCTCGCTGTCTTGCTTTTCTGCCTGGCTCATAGGTGCGCTCCTCCCAGATAGGCTTCCTGCACCTTCGGATTGCCCTTGATCTTCTCGGGCACGTCCTCGGCGATGATGGTTCCCTGAGCAAGAACGGAGATGCGCTCCGCCAGGGAGAAGACCACGTGCATGTCGTGTTCGATCACCACCATGGTAATCCCACGGCCCGCGATGGTCTTCAAGAGATCGATGGTGCGGTTGGTGTCGGCGCGCGCCATGCCGGCCGTCGGCTCGTCGAGCAGCAGGAGCTTGGGCTTCTGCACCAGGCACATGGCCAATTCCAGACGCCGCTTGTCGCCGCGCGAGAGCTGCCCGGCGGTATTCATGGCGAGGTTGGCCAGCCCCAATTCCTTCAGCATGCTCATGGCGTCGTCGCGCACATCGTCTTCATCGCGCACCGGGTTCCAGCCGTTGAGCTTGAAGGAACCGTCACGCCGCGCGAAGGCCGGGATCATCACGTTTTCCAGCAGCGTCAGGTCGCCGAAGATCTCGGGCGTCTGGAAGACGCGGCTGACGCCCGCCTGATTGATCTGGTGCGGCTTCAAGCCCAGGAGCGACGTGCCGTCGAAATCCACGGTGCCCGTGTCCGGATCGAGCCGCCCGATGAAGCAATTGAGCAGAGTCGATTTGCCCGCGCCGTTGGGCCCGATGATGGCGTGAACGCTGCCTTCCTGGACCTCGAGGTTGACCTCGTTCAGGGCTTTCAGGCCACCGAAGTTCTTGTTGACGTTGCGTACCGTGAGAATGGACATGATCCCCTCCCCTTACTCGGCCGGTTGCTCAGCGGTGGAGGACGAACCTCCTCCGGAGCCCGAACCCTTGGAACGGATCAAGCGCATGATCCTCATCACTCCTTCCATCAGCCCGCCCGGCAGGAAGATCACGATGGCCATGAAGATCACGCCCAGCGTCAGATGCCAGCCTTCGCCCACGAAGGCGCTCGAGACCCAGACCAGGGCGCTGGTCACCGACTCCGGCAGGAAGCCGAAGAAAGCCTCCAGCATCTGATCGTTGAAGGAGGAGAAGATGTTCTCGAAGTACTTGATGAGGCCCGCGCCCAGAACCGGCCCGATCAAGGTGCCGGCACCGCCCAGGATGGTCATGAGCACGACCTCGCCCGAGGCCGTCCACTGCATGCGCTCGGCGCCCGCGAGCGGATCCGTCGCCGCCAGCAGGCCGCCGGCGAGACCGGCGTACATGCCGGATATCACGAAGGCCGCAAGCGTGTAGGGACGCGTGTTGAAGCCGGTGTAGCTGAGCCTGTTCTGGTTGGACTTGACCGCGCGCAGCATCATGCCGAAGGGCGAGCGGAAAATCCGCATGGAGATGTAGAAGGCGACGATCAGGATCAGGGCGCAGAAGTAGAAGCCCGCGTTGAAGTGGAAGGTCATGCCCAAGAAGCTGGTTTCCCAGGTCTCCTGCATCGGCAGCCCGAAAATGTTGGAAAGCGGCAATTCGCCCTGGCCCAGCTGTCCGTCGAGCACGCGCGGGTCGTCGAGCGTGATCTGCAGCCCGGTCTCGCCGTTGGTGATCGGTGTCAGGACCGAGTAGGCCAGGTTATAGCTCATCTGAGCGAAGGCCAGCGTCAGGATCGAGAAGTAGATGCCCGAACGGCGCAGCGATATGAAGCCGATCAGGGCGGAGAAGAGCCCGCCCATGATCACCGCGAAGATCACGCCCGGGATCACGTTCATCGACAGAAGCTTGAAACACCAGACCGCCGCATAGGAGCCGACACCCAGAAAGGCCGCGTGACCGAAAGAGAGATATCCGGTCAGGCCGAAGAGGATGTTGAAGCCGATCGCGAAGATGCCGTAGATGGCGAACTTCTGCAGAAGATCGGGATAGCCCGCGCCGAAGGGCGCCAGGATGATCGGCCCGGCCAGCGTAAGCACGATGAAGGCGATCAATAGGAGCCGGTCGTTGGTTGCTGAATACTTTTCGATCATGACTTAGGTCTCCATCACGCCCTTGCGGCCCATCAAACCGCGCGGCCTTGCCAGAAGAATGACGACGGCGATCAGGTAAATGATGATCTGGTCGATGCCGGGGAAAATCTCCTTCACCTCGTTCATGGAGGCGAAGGACTGCAGAATGCCGAGCAGGAAACCCGCTGCGACCGCGCCGGGCAGAGAGCCCATGCCGCCGACCACGACGACCACGAAGCTCAAGACCAGGAAGTCCATGCCCAAGTGGTAATCGGGGCTGAGGATCGGCGTGTACATCACCCCTGCGAGACCGGCGACCACGGCCGCCAATCCGAACATCAGGGTGAAGCGCTTGTCGATGTCTATGCCAAGGAGCCCGACCGTCTCCCGGTCGGCCATGCCCGCGCGCACCACCATGCCGAAGGTCGTGAACTGGAGGAATGCGAAGACCGAGCCGACGATCACGGCGGCGAACAGGAAGTAGATGAGACGCCAGAGCGGATAGACCACGTTGCCTGCATCGATGCCGATGATGACCCCGAAATCGACCATTCCACGAAGATCCTCGGGCGCCGGCTGCGGGATCGGATTGGCCCCGAACCAGGCCTTGATGATCTCCTGCAGCACGATGGCGAGCCCGAAGGTCACCAGGATCTGTTCGGCGTGCGGGCGCTTATAGAAATGCTTGATCAGGCCGCGCTCCATGACCACGCCCACGATCAGCATGAAGGGAATGGCGACCAGGATGGAGACCGGGACCGAGTAGTCGACCAGCAGCCTGCCGAGGTCACCGAACCAAGCTTCCACGTAGGGGGTACGGATCTCGACCGGCGTGCCCCATGCCGTGGTCTCGGTTTCACTGAGGACGACCTTTTGCAGGGACAAGAGCTTGTTGAGCGCAACAGCGCAGAACGCGCCCAGCATGAAGAGCGCGCCGTGCGCGAAATTCACCACGCCCAGCGTGCCGAAGATCAGGGTCAGGCCAAGCGCGATCAACGCGTAGGCGCTGCCCTTGTCCAGACCATTGAGGATC